>PAQA01000052.1 GCA_002709155.1 Rhodospirillaceae bacterium | reverse complement strand
TGCGCCGGCTTTTATTAAATTTTCCAGACTTCTCTTATTCAATACCCGTCCATCAAGCCGAGATATGAATTCCTGTAAATTTGAGAAGATGCCTCCACTTTTTTGCTCTTGCTCCAAAATACCCATAGCAGCCTCACCTACATTTTTAATTGCGGATAAGGCATAACGAACAGCAAGGTTACCATTAGTAGTTTTTTCTACCCTGAAATCTTTTCCCGAAGTATTAATATCAGGAGGCAAAAGATCTATACCAAGGTGTTGAAGCTCCTGCTTGAAGGTATTTAATTTATCGGTATTACCCATATCGTAGGTCATAGAAGCAGCTAAAAATTCTACTGGATAATTGGCCTTTAGGTATGCCGTTTGATAAGCTATTAATGCATATGCTGCAGCATGACTTTTATTGAAACCATAACCCGCAAACGCAGCTATGGTATTAAAAATAGAAACGGCAGTTTCTTGTCCAACTCCCTCTTCAACCGCCCCTTGCACAAAGGTTTCTTCTTGAGCATCCATTTCAGACTTAATTTTTTTGCCCATTGCTCTTCTTAATAAATCCGCTCCTCCTAGTGTATATCCTGCCAATATTTGAGCTGCCTGCTGCACCTGTTCTTGGTATATCATGATACCGTAGGTTTCTTCTAAAATCGGTTTCAATTTTGGGTGCATATAGTCGACGATTTCTTCGCCATGCTTTCTAGAGATGTAGCTGGGAATATTTGCCATTGGCCCTGGTCTGTAAAGTGCAACCAAAGCAATAATATCCTCGAACCGATCAGGTCGCATTTTTCTCAAAACGTCTCTCATACCCGAACTCTCTAATTGAAAGACACCGGTGCTATCGGCACTACTGATCATCTCATAAGTCAATTTGTCATCCAGAGGGATTTGATTTAGGTCTATTTCAATTTCCCTATCCTTTAATAATTCGACGGCTCGCTGAAGAACCGAGAGGGTCTTCAGTCCAAGAAAGTCAAACTTAACTAATCCAGCAGGCTCAACCCATTTCATATTAAATTGGGTCGCCGGCATTTCAGATCGTGGATCTCTGTAAAGGGGAACCAGCTCTTTTAAGGGTCTATCACCGATTACTATACCGGCGGCATGTGTGGAAGCATTGCGATACAAACCCTCTAACTTTAAACTAATTTGAAGGAGTTTACTTACAGTACTATCTTCGTCCCTTAATTTTCTTAATTCCGACTCACTTGATATCGCTTCTGCCAATGTCACAGGATTTGCCGGGTTATTAGGAATAAGTTTGCTTATTTTATCGACCTGACTGTATGGCATTTCCAAGACTCGTCCTACGTCTCGAACAACAGCCTTCGCCTGTAATTTTCCAAAAGTAATTATTTGTGCAACTTTGTCACTGCCATATTTTCTTTGCACGTAATCGATAACTTCGCCCCGCCTATCCTGACAAAAATCAATATCAAAATCCGGCATTGAGATACGTTCAGGGTTTAGAAACCTCTCAAACAATAAACCCCATCGTATTGGGTCTAAATCCGTGATTTGTAGGGACCACGCCACAAGCGAACCAGCTCCAGACCCCCTTCCCGGTCCTACGGGGATACCCTCTTTTTTGGCCCATTGAATAAAATCTGCTACGATTAGAAAATAGCCTGGAAAGCCCATCTTAGTAATAACCTCTAATTCCATTTTCAGACGGCGAAAATAAGAATTGCGCATTTGTTCAGCACCGCCTGATCCAACTCCAAACTGAAGTTGATGATTGGCTAATCTCCTTTTCAGACCATTTTCAGCCATTTTCTGTAATTCTGTTTCCTCATTATTACCGTTTTCTGAGACATATTTTGGAAGTATGGGTTCCATAGTTCTCGGCATATAGCTGCATCGTTGAGCGATTACCAAAGTGTTTTCGATAGCTTCTGGTAAATCTGAAAACAACTGTTTCATCTCGTCAGCTGATTTAAATCTATGTTCCTTAGTAAGTTGTCGACGGGTTGGGTTAGTAATCGTATTCGATTCCGCTATACACAAAAGAATATTGTGGGCTTCATGCATTTCTTCTGTATCGAAATAACAATCGTTTGTTGCAACTATGGGAACATTATGTTTATAGGCCAAGTCGAGCAGTACTGCTTCTGATTTTCGTTGTTGGTCCATTCCATGACGTTGTATCTCCATGTAGAATCTATCACCAAATATACCACTGAATTTCAGTAATGTTGATTCTGCTTCTTCTATCTCATCATCTGCAACCAAACGCCCTACAGAACCAGAAGTCCCACCCGACAGAACTATCAAACCTTCATTTTTACTTTCTAAATCAGAGAGGAATATCTGAGGTTTTTCTGATCCTTTACTTTCGATAAATGATACACTTACCAAATCTAGTAAATTTTTATATCCCACTTCATTTTGAACAATTAAGACAATTTTATCTGGTTCCAAAGACCCATGATCATTAATCGTATTGGCGTGTTCAATATCAGTTACCCGGCTCTTGTTTCTATTGATGCATAACTTCGCCCCAATGATCGGTTGAATACCCGCTTCCGATGCCAAAACGGAAAACTCTAGTGCTCCAAACAAATTACCAGAATCTGTAATTCCAACCGCCGGCATCAATTTCTCTTTGCAATTTTGTATTAATTCTTTAACTTGAATAGCCCCTTCCGCCAGGGAGTAAGCCGTGTGGTTGGTCAAATGAACAAAATTACTGTGCGGCATTAGAAGGTCCTTTTAAAGAATTTAATAGCCTTTAACTTCTAGACTTACGGTAGTATTAATCGCCGGTATATCTCTTAAAAAAGAACTATAATTCAATTATTTTGCCCTTCTCCATAGAAACTGTTCGATCCATCTTCTTAGCCAAATCGATGTTGTGGGTTGCGACCAGCATGGCTATTTTACTACTTTGGATGATCTCGCGTAGCTGCTCGAAGACGCTAAAAGATGTTTTGGGATCCAAGTTACCGGTGGGTTCATCCGCTAAGACGAGTCTAGGCACATTAGCAATCGAGCGCACGATGGCAACTCTTTGCTGCTCACCACCCGATAGACGAGCAGGTCTATGGTTAAGGCGATCAGACAAACCAACCATAGCCAGTAGTGACTTTGAACGTTTAATAGCTTCTGTTTTGTTGAGCCCTGCAATCAATTGGGGTATCATAACATTTTCTAGAGCCGTAAATTCGGGTAATAAATGGTGAAATTGGTATATAAACCCAATATCTGCAGTCCTAAGGGCAGTTCTTTCAGAATCTGATAGTGTTCCGCAGTTAACTCCGTGAACAAAAATAACGCCTGCGGAGGGTCGTTCCAATAATCCTGCCAAATGTAATAACGTCGATTTTCCAGATCCAGATTGACCAACCAAGCCAACCATTTCCCCAGGCATTATTTTAAGATTAACACCATTTAAAACCTCTAGAACATCATTTCCTTGTTGATACCTTCGGTGAATATTTTCTATATTTAGGGCTATTTTTTCATCTTTTCTGGTCGCCTGACGTCTCGTCAACTTCATGCCACTACTATCCATTACGAAGCGCCTCGATGGGATCGGTTCGTGCTGCGCGCCAAGACGGATAGAGCGAAGCAACAAGAGATAGAAAAAGAGACATGCTCATTACAAACACAACTTCAATGGAATCAACTTCTGCGGGTAATTTGGATAAAAAATAAATTTCCGCGGAGAATAATTCCGTGCCCGTAAAATATTGTAGCAACTGCCGAATACTTTCTATGTTCCAACAAAAGATAAGTCCTAAAAGAGAACCGAGGAAGGTACCCGCAACCCCAACGCTAGCTCCAGATAGAAAGAAAACACGCATCACAGACCCACGGGTAGCTCCCATTGTACGCAGAATAGCAATTGAGGCTCTTTTGTCATTCACTAACATAATCATTGATGAAATTATATTGAATGCAGCTACTACAATTATCAGTGTCAAAATTAGGAACATCACATTTCGTTCCACGTTAAGAGCCCTAAAAAAACTAGAATTTTTCTGTTTCCAATCCACAGCACGAAGCGATTTTTCAAGAAACTCGTTTAATTTTGACCTAATCGACGCAACCTTTTCTGGGTCATCAACCGTTATCTCCAGAACGTTTACACTATCTCCGCTTTTAAAAAAATCTTGCGCGAAATTCAGGGGCATAAAGATCAAGGTATTATCATATTCAAACATGCCAATATTAAATATTGCAGAAACCGTAAATGACCTCATCCGAGGCATACTGCCGAAAGCAGTTGGGGTGCTCGAGGGAGATATCAAGGTCATCCTATCACCGACTTCCAGCGCCAATCTTTCTGCTAGACGTGAACCTAATATTACATTTGGTTGGGCAGCAAAGGACTCTATTGACCCGTTGACAATGTTTTTTTCAATAAATTGTCTTGCTTCAAGAGCTGACCTGCGCATCCCTGTAACTAAAGCACCAGTTGCTCTGCCTTCGACTAGCGCCATGACCTGTCCTTGAAGTTGAGGCGTAACACTTAGTATTCCAGGGACTTCTCCTAATCTTACGGCTAAATTATCGAAATCCTTTATTGGGGCACTATTATGATAAACACTTATGTGGCCGTTAAGGCCTATAATTCGTTTAAGCAATTCAGAACGGAAACCGTTCATAACAGACATAACAATGATAAGCGTCGCAACCCCCAAGACAATTCCTAAAAGGGAGAACCAGGCTATTACAGAAATAAAACCTTCTTGTCTCCGAGAACCAAGGTAGCGAATGGCTATCATTACTTCTAAATTTGAGAACACTATATCCGCACCTAAAACTTAATTTATAAATTTTCCTAGGACTTCATCAATTGTAAGCTCTTCGGATGAACCGGTTTTGCGATTCTTGAGTTCTACTACACCAGATTTCAAACCTCGAGGCCCGACTATTATTTGCCACGGTAGTCCAATCAGATCCATATCTGCCAACTTAGATCCAGTCCTTTCATCACGATCATCATAAAGAACCTCAAGTCCGATTTGGTGGAACCGTCGGTACAATTCGTGACAGATTTCCGAACATTTGGCATTGTCTATTTTTACATTGACGAGGCCTATATCAAACGGCGCGACCGCCTCTGGCCACACAATACCTTTTTCGTCGTGGCTAGCTTCTATAATTGCACCGACCAATCGCGACACACCAACACCATAAGACCCCATATGGACGTGATTTTCGACCCCATCGTATCCGGCAACACTCGCGTTCAAAGCATCTGAATATTTCGCACCAAAATAAAAAATATGTCCAACCTCTATGCCGCGGGTGGCGATTAGTTCTTCTTCGGTCAACGGACAGTTTTCCGGATCATGTTTTTCATCCGTGGCCGCATAACAAGACAGGTAAGAATCCACCAGTGGCTGCAAATCACCATTTATATCTATATCTTTATCTAACGTATTAATATCGAACCAATTTTTTTGATAATAAACTTCACTTTCTCCAGTTTCCGCTAAGATAATAAATTCATGACTCATATCGCCACCAATTGGCCCACTATCGGCCGCCATCGGAATCGCTTTCAGCCCCATTCGAGCATAGGTTTTCAAATAGGCAATGAACATTTTATTATATGATTTAATTGCATTTTCGTAATTCAAATCAAATGAGTAAGCATCTTTCATTAAAAACTCTCGACCTCTCATAACACCAAAACGAGGACGAACTTCATCCCGAAATTTCCATTGTATATGATAAAGCGACAAAGGAAGTGACCGGTAACTTTTAAGGTGTGTTCGAAAAATTTCAGTGATTTGTTCCTCGTTAGTGGGGCCGTATAACATATCTCGACCGTGTCTATCTGTTAACCGAAGTAACTCCTTCCCATAATCGTCATAACGACCACTCTCCTTCCACAAATCCGCAGATTGAATTGTTGGCATAAGAATTTCCTGGGCTCCCACCGCATTCTGTTCCTCTCTAACGATTTGTTCGATCTTCTTTAAAACTCTAAGCCCAAGCGGAAGCCAGGAGTATATCCCTGCACTGGCTTGCTGTATCATACCAGCTCTTAGCATAAAACGATGGGAGGTTATTTGGGCATCTTTTGGATTGTCTTTAAGAGTAGGAATGAAATAATTAGAAAGCCTCATAAAAGTCCTCGTTAAAATTCAACCTCGATATTAAATACAATAACACACCAAACTCATTGAGTGTTAAAAAAGCGAATAAAATGGAGGCAACAGAGCGATGTTTATTGGTGATTTGCAATAGACGTTACTGAAATATTTTTTAAAGACGCACCTCAAATTGGAAAACAGATCTTTGCGATACGAAGATAATGGTTGTTTTCATAATGGAGGAAGAGTTCCTCGAAGATTATAATTTAGTAAACCCGCCCAAAACCTCTCTAACTGCCTATATGAATTGCTCGCCGATTTTATATCCCCGGGGTTGAAACTACTTTCCTCGAGAGCTTTAGAGTGGCGGTCAAACATCTTGGATATTTGCTCACACAAATCTAAACCTTTGCCAGATGGTCTTATTCGCACCGATCTTTTGTCGTGAGCCGAGCGTTCTTGTATTAAGTAGTTGTTATCAACCATCTTTCGAACATTATATGACACGTTAGACCCTAGGTAGTATCCTCTATTAGTCAATTCACCAACTGTAAGCTCGCTATCGCCAATATTAAATAAAATCAGGGCCTGTATGTTATTGATATCGACAATCCCCCTTCCATCTAAATCAGCCTTCACAACTTCTAAAAACTGCCTATGAAGCCGTTCGATCAGCCGGATAGCCTCAAGATAGTCATTTCTAGCATCCAAGGTCATCTCTAAACTACTTTTGTTGTCGAAAGTATCTGTCATGGTCAACACGATACACTATAAATGACAATTTTTAAATTCACTTTAATGAAGATTTTAACTTGAGTTATCAATCATCTTATAGATCGCCGAGAAGTCTTTAGAAGATCCACCCTCTGCTAGAAACCGCTCGTACATCTGCAAAGCGCTATCAGCCAACTCGGTCTTCTGCCCAGATGAAATTGCAGCATCTCGGGCGAGTTTCATATCTTTAGCCATCATAGCTCCTGTAAATCCGGGCTGATAGTCCTTATTAGCTGGCGATGCTGGCACAGGACCCGGCACTGGCAGATAGCTTGTCATCGCCCAACATTGGCTAGAAGAGGAAGATGTTATATCAAATAGATCCTGCGCACTTAAGCCCAATTTCTCTGCCATAGCAAAGCTCTCGCTGACGGCAATCATGGATATACCAAGTATCATGTTGTTACAGATCTTCGCCGCCTGTCCATTCCCCATTCCTCCGGCATGAACAATATTTTTTCCCATGACATCCAAATAAGGTTTAGCGAGATTGAAACTACTTTCCTCCCCTCCCACCATAAAGGTAAGTGTTCCATTTTCCGCGCCGCCAGTCCCCCCAGAAACCGGTGCATCTACCATGCTGTACCCTAAATTTTTCGCTTTCTCACCTACAGATCTGGCCGTATCAACATCGATAGTTGAGCAATCGATAAGAAGAGTATCTTTTGCCGCAGAACCAAGTATATCACTACCATATACGGCATCAACATGCTTGCCCTCGGGAAGCATTGTGATGATAACGTTTACACCTAAAACACAATCCTCAATTCGCTCCCCACCTCTACCGCCTGCTCCAACAAGACTTGAAATGCACTCTTTTATTAGATCAAACCCTGTCACCTCGTGGCCAGCCATCACCAGGTTCTTGGCCATTGGCAATCCCATATTGCCAAGACCTATAAATCCTATTTTAGCCATCGACACGCCTCCTTATTACGTTTCTATATTAACAGTTTAGGTGCAGTTCAAAAAAATTTGAGATCGCGCCACGCTACCGGCTTGAAATAGTTCATAACTTCTTGGTCAGAAACATCACTCAATAATTTTGGGGTCCAGTTGGGTTGATGATCCTTATCTACTAAAAGGGCACGCACACCTTCCGGGAAATCTTTACCTTTCGCGAAATGCTGAGACATACGATATTCCATTGTCATCGTCTCACCGAAATCTTTTGCTTTCGCCCCCCTTCTAATTTGCTCAAGGGTTACTTTGAGACTTGTGGGGGATTTATTTTCTAACGACCCAAGAGATTGTCGACCAAACTCAGTATCTTGTTTTTTAAGATTTTCAATTATCTGTTCAATACTATCTGCCGCAAAACATGAGTCAATTTGGGGTCTTAAATCTATTATAGGAGTTTCTCCAACCGCAATTGAATACTTTTTCAGCAGGTCGTCGATAGTTTTAAACGATATTTTCTGTGGTTCCAATCTGACAATATTTTCTTCCAACTCATCTAACGAACTAGATGCCACAAGATGTGTCGCAATACCCAGACTGAAGCAATCACCTGCATGAACCGGCTGCCCAGTCAGAGCAAGGTAAGTTCCCATTTCCCCGGGCAATCTGGGTAAGAACCAAGCTCCACCAACATCAGGGAAAAGCCCTATAGTGGTTTCTGGCATTCCAACCAGTGTACGTTCCGTGGCTATCCTAAAAGATCCGTGAACTGAAAGACCCACTCCACCTCCCATACAAACACGATCGATAAGAGCTATGTATGGCTTTTTGCTATTATGAATTTGATGATTAAGTATATATTCCTCATAGAAAAAGTCTTGGGCCAATTTTGGATTTTCAACCCCTTGATAATCGATTATTGCTTGACGAACGGCTCGAACATCTCCACCAGCACAAAACGCCCTATCACCAGCACCTTTAATGATGACCGCTTTGATATCATCATCAGCCATCCAATTGGTGAAGGTTTTTCTCATTTTTTCTATCATATTCATAGTCAATGCGTTCAGCGTTTTGGGCCGATTAAGTGTTATAATCCCAACGCCATTTTCTACATTGAATAAAACTTCCGCTTCCATCAAATTTTCCAATCTAAGGCTTCATACTTCTATCCGGCTTTTTGGTCCAAAAGCCTTTTTGCTATTATTAGCTGCATGATCTCATTGGTACCCTCCAATATTTGGTGAACACGTAAGTCTCGGACCAATTTCTCTATCGGAAAATCTTTAAGGTAACCGTATCCCCCATGGATTTGCAGTGCTTCATTACAGATTTTTGAACCAATATCTGTAGCCCAGCGTTTGGCCATGGCGCAATGCATTGTCGCTTCTGCATTAGCATTTCCCAGGCTCTTCGCGGCTCGATAAACCATGAGCCTCGCTGTTTCTAGTTCTGTGGCCATATCAGCTAATTTAAATTGAATTGATTGGAAATGACTTATTGCGTTTCCAAACTGTTTACGCTCTTGGGCATAAGAGATAGATAACTCCAAAGCAGCCCTGGCTCCGCCAACTGAACATGCTGCTATATTTACCCGCCCCCCATCCAAACCAGCCATAGCAATTTTAAACCCATCTCCCTCTTGACCGACCAAGTTCTCTATCGGAACTCGACACTCGTCAAAATGAACCATAGCGGTGTGCTGACTATTCCAACCCATTTTCTTTTCTTTTTTACCAAACGACAGCCCCGGGGTATCTGCTTCGACCAAGATACAAGAAATCCCTCTGGCTCCTTCAGCGCCAGTTCGGCACATAACTGCATAAACATCGCTTGTTGATCCGCCCGAAATGAAAGCCTTTGCTCCGTTTAAAATGTAATGGCTATTTCCGTCCAATTTAGCCTCTGTTTTCAATGAGGCAGCATCGGAGCCAGCGTCTGGCTCCGTCAAGCAATAGCTTGCCATTAAATTCATTTTAGTAAAACCGGGTAAAAACCGGTGTCGAATTTCTTCGTTGCCAAAATGGTCTACCATCCAAGCAACCATATTGTGAATAGATAAGTATGCCGCAGTGGAGGGGCAAGCTGCTGCCAATTCCTCAAAAACAATAGCGGCCTCTAGTCGGTTCAGTCCGGCACCGCCAACTTCCTCCGAAATGTATATCCCAGCCAGACCCAGTTCGGCCGCCATCTGAAGTTCCATCCGAGGAAAGATTTCCTCCTGATCCCATATCCCTGCATTAGGTTGGAAATTCTTCTGCGCGAACGAACTAGCCATTGCTTTTATCGCTATCTGTTCCTCTGTCAGCTCAAAATCTACCAATTTACTAATTACCGCCCAAATCCAAATTTCACCTATTGTTTCTCAGTGTTGTAAGCTTAAGCTTTTTTTGCTTTTATCCCAAATCGATCACCAACTTTTAGCCCGTGTTCTATTATGAATTCTGCGGCATCAACTTTAGGCCCCTTTCCTAATCTCACCCTTTTAATTTTTATCCCTCCTAGTCCCGCATTAATAGTAAAACTTTCAGCATCAATGGAACATACCCGACCTACCCGCCCATTGCCTTCTGCTAATTCTACATCAAAGATTTGAAAAACTTCATCAGAAAAAGTTGTCCAAGCTCCGGGTTGCGGGTTACAGCCCCGAATTAAGTTATAAACTTCTGACGCTGATCTTTGCCAGTCAATCTCTGCATTATCTTTCCTGCACCAGCTTTCATAGGTGGCGAGAGAATCGTCTTGACGCATGCGTGGCGCATTACCTCCTTTAATTAATTCAACTGCTTCCAATATGGCGTCAATTCCCAAGGGGAAAATTTTATTGAAATAGACCGAGCCTAAGGTGTCGTCGGCGGTTATTTCAACCTCTTTTTGCAGCAAAACATCTCCCTCATCTAGACCATCATCGGGCCAAAATATAGTTAAACCTGTCCTTTTTGCCCCCCAAATTATAGGCCAGTTAATTGAGCTAGGCCCTCGATGGATTGGCAAAAGTGAGGGATGAAAACAAATAGTACCTAACCCCGGGATTTCTCTGGCTTGCTCTGGTACAAAAATAGTTACGTAAGCTAGTATCATCAGGTCCGCATTCCAAGACCTGAGCTCTTCGATGATATTTTCATCTTTAAAGTTATCAGGTTGTCGTACTTCTATGTTCGCCTCTAATGCTGCTGTTTTTATTGGGTCATTTGGTCTCCCCTCTTGATCTGGCGCTGTATAGACACAAACCACCTCGTCTACACCTTTATTTAATATCGCCTCCAAACACGCTTTACCAAACGCCTGTTGACCATTGATTATGATACGCATCACTCAACCTCTTATAAAATTATTAAAAATCTGCCCTTTTGAAGAGGCGTTCTAATTGTTTAGTTGTAATTAAATTGATATAATTAATAAGCTGTTTTTCAGAAAGGTATTGAAGGCGAAAAAATGCCCTCCGATAATAATAAACAATATTCACAAGATGGGTCAAATTCAACAGGACGTTCATTCCCGTCTACCAGAATGAGAAGAAATAGAACAACAGAATGGTCTAGAAGATTAGTTAAGGAAAATAATATATCGATAGATGATCTTATTTGGCCTCTATTTATTTGCGAGGGGTCGAATAAGATAGAACCTGTATTAGCCATGCCAGGAGTTTTTAGATATTCTATTGATACCGTCGTCGATGCAATAGACGAAGCCAAAAATCTAGGCATACCTGCCATAGCGCTTTTCCCGCACGTGGAATCGTCACTAAAAGATTCTATGGGGAAAAATGCGGTTTTTGAAAAAAATTTGGTTTGCAATGCAATTAAAGAAATTAAAATAAAGCATCCAGAAATTGGCATTCAGTGCGATGTAGCACTAGACCCCTATACAACCCACGGTCACGATGGAATTCTCGATACCGACGGTAATATTCAAAACGATGCGACAGTAGATATACTCTGTCAGCAAGCACTGGTTCAAGCGGAAGCGGGTTGCGACATAATATCACCCTCGGACATGATGGATGGACGAGTAGGAGCAATTCGAAAAGTTTTAGACGCTCATAACCACAGTCGGGTCCAGATAATGTCTTACGCAGCAAAATACAACTCGGGTTTTTATGGTCCATTTCGGGAGGCAATAGGTTCATCAAGCACGCTAGGTGGTTCAAGCAAAGCAACTTACCAGATGGATCCAGGAAACAGTGATGAAGCATTATTAGAAGTAGCCTTAGATATAGCTGAGGGTGCCGATATGATCATGATAAAACCAGGACTCCCCTATTTGGATATAATTAGACGAGTAAAGGATAAATTTGGTGTTCCCACTTTTGCCTATCAGGTAAGCGGCGAATACTCGATGATAAAAGCTGCTGGTTTGAATGGCTGGCTGAGTGCCGAACGTTGTATGATTGAAAGTTTGATCTCTTTCAAACGCGCCGGTGCGAATGGTATATTAACCTATTTTGCAATTGAAGCGGCCAAGCTTATAAAAAACTCCCACTAAAGAAAATTTAGGGCAAAAAATTACTAGATTAATAAAAAATTACTAGATTAATACTGCGTCACGACTCCAAAAGATCGACCCTCAGCTGCAAAATTTAGTTATATAATTCAGTGCTCAGAAATATCATTCAATGTAAATTTGAATTAAGAGCAACAGAAACAAGATTCAAACTTAAAATTATCGACTAAACTATTGTTTTTTTTTCAGTTTTCCTGTATTACTGATTGTTAATAGGAAAATTTTGCCCATTAACACCGCCTGATAACATGAATAAACATATACAATTTTATACAAATTATGATAGTTGGTCTGGTTGATATGTTTACCCGATAATAAACAGTAATTATGAAAAGCGGAGCTGTTTAGATGAATCCATTTGCAGAACTTCTGAGAAATTTAGGGCCTGTTAGGGTTGCGGCTTTATTAGCGACGGCATTCGCTGTTTTGGGTTTTTTTATTTTCCTGAGCTCTAGACTTAGTTCAGGGGGAATGGCTTTACTATACGGCGATCTCGATCCACAAGATAGTGGGCAGATAATACAAACCCTAGACGCAAAAAATATACCCTACGATATAAAAGCTGGAGGAAAGCAAATTTATGTCCCGGGGGACGAGGTGCTCCAACTGCGAGTGTCTTTGGCCGAACAAGGCCTTCCCGGTGGCGGTTCAGTAGGCTATGAAATTTTTGATTCTAACCAAGGTATAGGAACAACAAACTTTGTTCAGAACGTAAATTTACTAAGGGCCCTTGAAGGTGAATTAGCAAGAACAATCGGGGCAATGAAAAATGTAAGAGGTGCCCGCGTTCATCTAGTTATGCCACGACGGGAACTGTTTAGTAGGGAGCGGCAAAAAGCCAGTGCCTCAGTGGTTCTGCAAGTGCAGGGATCGGGACGATTAGGCAAAGAGCAAGTTCAAGCGATCCAGCATCTTGTTGCTGCAGCTGTACCTGAAATGAACCCCGATAAAATTTCTATTTTAGACGATAGAGGTCAGCTTTTAGCGAGGGGCCAGGGAGATAGCACAGCTACTGCGGCAGGAAGTGTGGCAGAAATGCGTGCTGGTTTTGAAAATAAGATGCGGCAAGCTGTCATTGAATTGCTAGAGCGAACTGTTGGTTTAAACCGAGTGCGAGCAGAGATAACTGCCGATATAGATTACGATAGAGTCGTTGAAAATGCTGAAATCTTCGATCCTGACAGCCAAGTAGCCCGCTCGACACAAACTGTTCAAGAAAATGAAAGCAGTTCAGAAAATGATGACTCGGAAACAGTGACTGTCCAAAATAATCTGCCAGAGAACGAAGCCACTGCTGCGGGAGCCGGCAATTCAGCCGCCAGCCAAGTGTCGAGAACGGAAGAAACGGTAAATTTTGAAATAACAAAAACCATCCGTAATAGAATAAAAGAATCTGGTAAAATCAAACGACTGTCAGTAGCGGTTTTAGTAGACGGTCGTTATGTTGAAAATGATAATGGCGATAAAGTATGGCAGCCACGTCCACCAGACGAATTGGCTCAATTAGAAACTCTCGTTAAATCAGCGGTTGGCTTCAATCCACAGCGAGGTGATAGTGTAGAAATTGTAAACATGCAATTCGTTAAACTAGAGCCTCTTGAGTTTGATGATGGATCAATATTTTTAGGCATATCTAAAGAGGACTTTATGCAGTTAGCGGAAGTTTTGGTGCTAGCTGTTGTAGGTTTACTGGTGATTCTTCTGGTGGTGCGACCAGTATTAACGCGTTTATTTGAGTCAATGCCAACAGCATTCGCAGGTGGACCAGGAGGAATGATAGGGGATGGAGAAGGTGTGGCACTTGCCCAGCTTACTGGCCCTGAAGCAACCGCTGATATGGCAGAATTATTAGAAGAAGACGACGTAGAAGACGAAGCTGACGAATCCTTACTAGACCAAATGATTGATATCAACCAAGTCGAAGGACGGGTAAGAGCATCATCCCTTAAACAAATAGGAGAAATTGTCGATAAACATCCCGAAGAAGCGATCGCGATAGTGAGAAACTGGATGTATCAAGGAACCGATTAAAATGATGCACTTAAATTTTGACTATTGATCGAGCTGTTTGAAATGGACAAATACCTTTTTAATACGATGTTTGATGAGGAAGAAACGAAAAACGAAAAAGCCGATAAGAAAGATCTTTTGAAACAAGAAGAAACACTTCCGGTAGAAGATGCACCGACATTCTCGGAGGAAGAATTAAATGCGGCTAAACAAATCGCCTTAAAGCAAGGTATTCAAGAGGGTAAAGCCGAAGTTATGAGCGGAATAGAGCGTGAAATCACTTCGTCACTGGATACTATTTCTCTGAAGTTAGAAAGTTTGATGCATGTGCATAAAAAATGGACAGAGGCTATAAATAAAGACACTTTGAGATTGGCCCATGCAATTATGAAAAAATTAGCCCCTCAATTGACAAGAAGTGGTGAATTGAACGAGGTCGAACGCACTATCGCACACGCCTTTGAATTTATAGATAAACAACCAAAAGTCCTGATACAGATTTCCCAACATCTAAAAAACCCCCTACAGGAAAGAATAGATTTAATCACTTCGCGTGCTAATTTCGATGGCCAAGTCGTTTTGGTTGTTAATGAGGAGTTAGCTGGAGAAGATTGCAGAATTAAATGGGATTCTGCAGAAATGGAACGGTCCATGTCAACCACCTGGAACCAAATTGATAAAATAGTGGATCGTGTGATTACAGAGACAGAAGCGCTATCCACAAAAGATGCGGGCCTAGGAGGTCAAAATAATGAAGCTTGCTAGTGATGATTATATTCGTTCACAAAAATATAGGAGTTGATAATGGCTGACGATACCGATCTAAACTTGGATGATCTGGAAGAAGATGAAGTTAAAGCTACTGATCGCAAAGAGGAGGATATTGAAGAAGTTTTTGCGGAAGATGAACAAACCGAAATAACCTCGCGGGAGCTAGAAGCTGTCTATGATATTCCCGTCCAAGTATCAGCTGTTCTTGGTAAGCAAACTATGCAAGTGAGCCAACTCCTAAAACTTGGAAGAGGTGCGGTGGTTGAACTCGATAGAAAAGTTGGAGAGGCCATAGATATCTACGTCAACAATAGATTAGTCGCACGAGGTGAGGTGGTAATAGTAGAGGAAAGACTGGGTGTCACAATGACAGAAATCATTAAGTCGGATCGAACCTAGATAAGAGGTAAATATCCAAAGAAAGAACCATGTTTGATTTACAATTTGAAATTTTAAGGGAAGAGGAGAAAAAGTGACTATTCTGAAAATAGATTCTCTTTCTGTTAAGAAAAAAAAGTATGATTTTGCATTAATTTTTGGTTTGATTTCCGCATTTTTACTTATATTTGGCGCATTATTAATTGGCGGGTCCATAGCGTCTTTTTACAACGTTCCGGCAGTTTTGATTGTTATGTTTGGAACTATTTCCATAACAATGGTGTCATTTAATTTTAGAGAGATACACCGAACGTTGATCCATGCATCCGAGATATTTTATTCCACACAATATTCTAAAACCAACGCAATAAGTGACGTAATTAGTCTAGCGCAAATAGGAAAGGACCGAGGTATATTAGCCCTCGATGAATTGAATGAAATCTTGGAAGATAGGCCATTTCTTCAAAAATCAATCGCATTAGTCGTTGATGGAAACGATAGTATTATCCTAGAAAACACTTTGAGAAATGAGATCTTGTCGATAGCCGAGCAGAAACAAAAAAGTGTTGCTGTTTTAAGAAAGGCTGCTGAAATTGCTCCCTCTATGGGATTGATTGGCACGCTTGTTGGTTTGATACAACTTTTGGGAAATCTGGATTCTCCAGATCAAATTGGCCCAGCGATGGCAGTAGCGCTTCTTACTACATTCTATGGGGCCGTACTAGCATATATGGTCTTTGCACCAATATCTTCAAAATTAGAAAACCACATTCGGAAACAAATTACAGTCTTAAATATTTATATAACCGGGGCAATATCAATCAGCAAACAGGAAAATGTTCATTCATTAAAAACCTACTTGGGCGTTAAGTCCTATTTAAAGACATAGTGATAAACGGTTGGTCAAATCTTAGACACCCCCGTTTAACCAGAGAAAAAGGAGATTAAAATGCGGTTGCTAATAGTCGGTATGCTTGAAGGACATATCAGCGCCGCTGGCCAGATTGCCATATCACGCGGTGCAACAGTATCTCAAGTAGACAGTGTTGACGCTGGATTACACTCTCTTCGGAGCGGGCAAGGTGCTGATCTGGTAATGATTGATATAAAACTTTCCATATCCAAATTCATGAAAAGTATGAAAGAAGAGCGTCTTAACACATCAGTGGTGGCTTGCGGAATTAGTAATGACCCTGATGCGGCGGTTGCCGCCATTAAAGCAGGGGCGAAAGAGTATATTCCTTTGCCGCCAAACCCAGAGATGATTGCAGCGGTTCTTCAGGCTGTATCAGAGGAACAAACATCAGTAGTATTCAACGACCCATTGATGGCAGGAACGTTGAAACTAGCCGCACAAATCGCTCCTTCTGAAGCAAGCGTGCTTATAACGGGCGAGTCTGGAACCGGTAAAGAGGTCATCGCAAAATATGTCCATTCCAAGAGCAAACGTTCGAGCCAGAAGTTTGTCAGCGTCAACTGCGCAGCAATACCAGATAATCTTTTAGAGTCCGAACTTTTTGGCCACGAGAAAGGTGCATTTACGGGGGCTGTTGCTCGCCGGATTGGGAAATTTGAAGAAGCGGATGGGGGCACTTTACTCTTAGACGAAATTAGCGAAATGGATATTCGCCTTCAAGCCAAGTTACTAAGAGCGATTCAAGAACGTGAAATAGATCGGGTTGGGGGGTCACAACCCGTCAAAATAAATATTCGGCTGATTGCAACCTCAAACAGGGACTTAGAAAAACATGTGCAGGATGAAAAATTTCGTGAAGATCTCTACTTTCGACTAAATGTTTTTAATCTCCAACTACCAGCCTTACGTGAGCGACCTGGTGATATCCGAGTATTAGCAGAGTTTTTTGCGACTAAATATGCTGAGGCAAACGGCGTCCCCAATCGCCATATAAACGATCACGCTATGCAGAGACTCGAAGCGCATCATTGGAAGGGTAATGTTCGAGAGCTGGAAAATACAATGCATAGAGCAGTACTGCTTGCTACGGGAGATGAGATAGATGACACAGCCATCCTGCTTACAGGGGAGAACCTTTTAGGAGGTAATACTGAAATACAATCTCCTGTATCTCCATTGGCGTCAGCAGCTGTAGCGGCAACGGCTCCATCTCCAATTATAAAAAATGAAATAGTTAACGATACCACCGATAATAGTGATGAGTTACTTGGAAAAACCGTAGCAGAAGTTGAGCAAAAATTAATCATTAATACCCTACATCATTGCCTTGGAAATAGAACCCATGCCGCCACAATACTTGGGATATCTATTCGTACCCTAAGGAACAAACTTAAGGCATATTCAGATGAAGGTATACAAGTTCCGTCACCTGGCGACTTGGAAAAAGTTTAATGAAAACTCATTTATTAAAATTACGTGTAGATTATGTATTCTGATAAGATTCCAATAAAAAACGTACTTTCAACTTTCAAATTATTTTCTAAAATTAATCAAGATGCCAGAACTAATAAAATTTTTGTCTCAAAAATGAGAATTGTTTAAAATGTCCGAAACCTCAAATGAACCAGCACCAACTCAACAAACCACTTTTGAAAATTTTGGTTCTGGCTTATTAGGGAAAATCACCAAGCGAAGCGATATAGCACTGGCTTTAGCGGTTGTTGCTATACTGGCTGTACTGATTTTGCCTATGCCAACGTGGTTGCTCGACCTTTCATTAGGCATTTCCATAGCATTCTCAGTACTAATTATGATGACAGTTTTGTTTATTAATAAACCGCTAGATTTCAATGCGTTTCCCATGATTCTTCTTATAGCGACAATGCTTAGGCTGTCGCTTAATTTGGCGTCTACTCGCCTTATTTTAGCTGATGGCCACACTGGAACCGATGCCGCCGGTCAGGTAATTCAGGCCTTTGGACAATTTATGATGAGCGGAAACCCGGTAATCGGGGTGATTGTTTTTTCAATATTAATTATTGTTAATTTTATAGTAATCACAAAAGGGTCAGGCCGTATCGCCGAAGTTTCTGCTCGTTTTAGTCTAGATGCCATGCCCGGAAAGCAAATGGCTATAGATGCTGATTTATCATCCGGCTTAATTAGCGAAGATGAGGCAAGAAAACGAAGAGAAGACCTCAGTTCAGAAAGCACTTTTTTTGGAGCGATGGATGGCGCCTCTAAATTCGTCAGAGGTGATGCTGTAGCCGGGCTGCTTATAACTCTTATTAACGTCCTAGGGGGCATTATAATTGGAGTTGCACAACAAGACCTAACTTTCAAACAAGCATCACAAACCTACACACTTTTAACAGTCGGAGACGGCTTAGTAAGTCAAATCCCCGCCCTTATTGTTTCTACAGCGGCCGGCTTATTGGTCACAAAAAGTGGAACAACAGGCTCAACAGATAAAGCAGTTTTTAGCCAATTAGGAGGATATCCTAAGGCGTTGATGCTTTCTGCTTTTCTGATGATCGGGCTTTCACTACTACCAGGTATCCCTATGATACCTTTCATGGGCGTCGCGTTTTGTATTGGTACAATTTGTTACTTTCTTTTTAAAGCTCAATCTGCGGAAGAAATCCAAAAAGAGAAACTACTCATAGAGGCTGCTAACGCTCCAATCGCTGAAGAACCAATATCATCAGCCCTCCATATAGATTTAGTTCGGCTAGAGCTGGGGTATGGGTTATTGCCGTTAGTTAGTGAGGAAACGGAAAATTATAGGTTAACCGATCAAATAAAGGCACTTCGCAGACAAATCGCTAGTGAAAATGGATTTATTATGCCTCAAGTCCGTATTCAAGATAATCTTCAACTACCAGCAAATACTTATGTTGTTCGGATTAAGGAAATAGAGGTTGGTAGCAGCGATATAAGACCTAACCGTCTTTTAGTTATGGACTCTTCAGGGAATCCTATAGATCTACCTGGTACTGATACAGTAGAACCCACATTTGGGCTCCCGGCTATGTGGGTTGATCCCGAAAATCGGGAAGAGGCTACATTTAAGGGGTATACGGTTGTCGACCCAGCCACGGTAATCACTACTCATATTACCGAGTTGATCAGAGATAACATGCAAGAATTATTATCATACACCGAAACACAAAACCTTTTAGATGAATTACCAACTGAACATCAAAAGTTAGTAGCCGACGTCATCCCTAATCAAATTTCCGTTGGTGGTGTCCAACGCGTTTTGCAAAACCTACTGGGGGAACGGATTTCAATAAGAGACCTTCCAACTATACTTGAAGGAATTTCCGAGGCATGCGCGTTTACCCGCAATGCCACACAAATTACAGAACACGTAAGGTCGCGCTTAGCAAGGCAAATTAGCGAACAGAATTCTACCGATGATAATTTCATACCGCTTGTGACCCTCTCGACAGAATGGGAACAAGTTTTTGCTGAATCTATTATAGAGAACGGAGAAGAACGCCAACTCTCTATGGCTCCTAGCCAACTTCAGAGCTTTATAAATAATGTTAGAACAGTGATGGACGATTATTCGGAAAAGGGAGAGAGTCCAGTAATGCTAACATCCCCAGCTATAAGGCCTTTCGTCAGATCTATAGTCGAACGCTTTAGACCCGAGACTGAGATAATGTCTCAGAATGAAATACATCCAAAGGCTAAAATTAAAACACTAGGGCAGATTTAATGGTACCTCACAAATCAACTAAACGAGTATTTTTCCAATGCGTTTAAAAACCTTTTCTGCACCATCTATGACAGAGGCTTTAAAAATTGTTAAAGAACATTTTGGCGAAGAAGCAATTATTGTATCCTCAAAAAAAGCGGATAATGGCTCTGGAGTTTGTGTCACGGCGGCCATAGACAAAGACGAACTCTCCATTAACTCAAAAGAGTTATATGAGGTTACTGAAGCCAATGATTTTGATATAATCACAGAAGCCCTAACTCGACACGGAACACCACCTAAAATATCCAGTCAAATAATGGATATAATTAGTCAATTGGCAATCGAGGATGTAGATACAGCGCTTGCGACTTCAATGGATCAAGTGTTCAATTTTCAACAACTACCAAGTGCTGAAGCCCAGGGTATTTATATGTTAATTGGATTGCCCGGGGCCGGAAAAACAGTGACAACAGCTAAACTAGCTGCAAGAGCGGTAATGGCAGGAAAGAAGGTAAATGTAATTAGCACCGATAAGGTGAGAGCCGGTGGTTTTGAACAACTAGAGGCATTCACAAAAATCTTAAAAATAGACTTAATGAGCGCAAGCAATCCAGCTTCATTAAAAGATGCTATCATGGCGGGTAATTCAGAGTATCAAACGATAATAGATTGTGCTGGCGGCAACCCATTCAAACCAAACGATTTCAAAAGGCAACAGGACCTCATTGAAGCCATCGACTCCAAAGTTATAATGCTTCTAGCTGACGGCACCGATCCCCTAGAGGCAAGTGACTTAGCCGAAGTGTACTCTGAATTGGGCGCAGAAAGCCTGATAGTTACAAGGATCGATGTAGCAAGACGACACGGATCGGTTCTGAGCGCAGCGGCGGGAGGAAATCTAAGTATTTGCGGGATCGGTGTTGGTCCAAGCGTGAGTGATGGCCTACGACCAATTAACCCTGTATCGTTGGCACGTTTGTTGCTGGGGAATACAAGTTCGCGATTGAATAAATAAAGACCTTAATCGGGAGGTGATATGAAATGGCTATAGACAACACTATGCGGCAACAGAATGGCGCAGACAGGCCGGTAAACGATAATATAATAGCTGTGGCATCTGGCAAAGGTGGCGTGGGCAAAACCTGGTTTTCTATAACTTTAAGTCATGCTTTTGCACTTAGAAGCTCTCGAGTTCTGCTTTTTGATGCTGATCTTGGGTTGGCTAATGTTGATATCCAGCTAGGGTTAATGCCTCAAAGGGATATTGGAGGCGTGATTTCTGGAAAATTAACAATGAGCCAAGCGAAGACGAGATATGAAGAAGGAAAATTTGATGTATTAGCTGGACATTCAGGTTCTGGAAACCTTGCTGCACTCCCTCCAAATCAGTTAATAAATTTGGGTGATGATTTAGTTGAGTTCTCTAAAAACTACGACAAAGTTATTATGGACCTTGGCGCGGGAATTGACCGTACCGTGCGCAACCTCTCTGGTAAAGCTGCTACAATTATAGTCATCGCAAATACCGAACCAACATCGCTTACTGATGCTTATGCATTTATAAAACTGTCTATACAAACTAATCCATCCGCTGATATACGACTTGTAATAAATAATTGTGCAAGTCACATTGAAGGGCAACGAACGTACGAAACATTGAAAAAAGCTTGCGAAAGTTTTCTAAAATATGCCCCACCATTCTTGGGATCAATTCGCAGGGACACTAAGGTGAATGAAGCCATACGTAGCCAAATCCCATTACTCACACGCCATCCAATGACTAATGCCGCCGAAGATGCTATTTTAATACTTGATCGTTTAATCGCTTCGTGAGCTCTATTCTCCCAACCTCTGCAAATTCCCCATCTACCGTAAAAGAAGGTCAAATCGCAGCCAGAATACTGTCCGGTTTTGAAAATCTAAACTTAACTTCTTCTAATCAAACGATCAAAGCACACGTGGCCAAAGTCTCGGACAATGGGAATGTAGTCTTTTCTGTGAATGGTTCCAGAATAACAGTTAAGATCGCGAGCCAACTCCCTCGAATGTTACGAGTTGGTGTGCCTGTTATCCTTTCATTGAACTCTAATAAAACTGACTTGACTATTCAAATGATGGAGCCAAGCCCTAAAATAAAGCCTATCGCAAAAAATAGGCTTACAAACGAGAAAACATTGTCATTACCTCGGCTACGCCAAGGTTTAGTTGTCAAAGCGAGTGTTGTTACAAAACCATCAAACTCAAATGTAATGCTAAAAGATTTTGGTAATCCTCAGCCTAATACTAAGCAACTACCTACCCTGCCAAAAATATTTACTGAGTTTTTTACGAAAAGTGAAAATTCAAATATCAGAGTTCGAACCCTTGAGCTAGCTATTTCAAGAGAGGGAAGTCGACTTCCTCCGTCCTTAATTAATTTTCCGAAAACAATAATTAATAAAAAGAATCCAAATACTCTTCTATCGTCAATCGATAATAGCGCTAAAAAAACAATTACCCCAAGGGATAGTAATTACTCTAAAAAATTCAACGCAATCCAAAACACGGAAAGTTCGAAAAAAAAATTATCTAACCTATTTCTCAAATCCAATACACAAACAAACCCGCAGACGTCTGCCCATAATTTTCGGCGCAATACGAAAAACAGCACTAGACATATTGTCAATATTAGTAATTCCACTAAACACATTGCAAAATCTTTACCTGTAATCTTTTTGCGTTCCAAACCAATTTCGAATACTAAAAAAGATAATAATAAATCTAATATTCAGTTGCCTCATCAAAAGAAACATGAAGAAAATGCAGCAAATAAGAGTTCGCCGAAAGCAGGTAATCCAACATCTAATTCATTAAAACAAATATATCCCAAGAATGCTCCAAAATATTCGGCTAATTATAGTGGACTAAAACACGCCATTACGACTTTTCTTGAGAAAAATCAAACTGGGACTAATAAAATACAGTATCCTGGAATTAATGCGGATAATGCGTCTGGGGAAAAAAATGTAGACGTACGTATCATAAAATTGGTCAATCCAAATTCATTCCCTAACACTGCAAAAACTGCAAATAAGGATACTATCGTCATTGGAACAGTGATTGGCAAAACACCTCATGGAAAAGTCATAGTGGATACGCCCGAAAAGTTTATGACCCTATCGGGAACAACCGATCTTCCCAGGAATACAAAGATACTAGTTGAACCATTACCTGTCAGAATAAATAAAACTGTTACTCCTGAAAAACTCACGATAGCGCAATTGATAAACGGTTGGGTGCGTCTTGAAACATTTGTATCGGACCTGAATATCAAGTCTCCTGACAAAGCAATTAATTTCACAAACGCCCAAATTGGAAAACCAAATTTAAAATTAACGGCTACTATGGCGATATTCATTGCTGCAATTCGGATGGGCAATCCAAGTTTATGGCTAGGTCACGAAAATCGAAATATCATAAATAGAACTCAACCCGGTTTAATAAGAGGGTTAGACGAAGATTTCCTTCTAATGCAACGAGCAAGCGAACCTTCCGATAGTGGCTGGAGAGCATTTTTCTTTCCAATGTTGAGTGATGAACAACTCAGTCAAATTCAGTTATTCATTCATCAAGATAAAAATTCCCAAAACAAGGACAAAAATTCATCCCGTAAAACACGTTTTATTGTAAACCTAAAGCTCGACAATATTGGAGAATTACAGATAGATGGAAGGGTTAATTCCGTAATGGTTGACCTGTTGGTTCAGACAATCAAACCCCTTCCACTCAAGTTGAAAAAAGGTATGCGTGATGTATTTAAAAATACATTAGAGAGAACCGAGATTGATGGAAATATAGTTTTTAAGGTTCGGAAAATGCTCGACCCCTTGCCAATAAATCAATTAAATGGTTTTTCTGAAACCTTACCCTCAATTACCGACATTTAATGGATTTCTGTGATGCGGCCTAAAGCTATATTATTCGATCTAGATGATACCCTTATTTCACCTCGCCATCACCGAACTTTCTTTTGGCATGAAGCTATTCAAGATATCTGGAAACAAAAAGAGGGAAACAGAGTTCCTGAGCCTAAAGACATAGATGATCTGGTAAACAAAATAAATAGATCTGCAACAGATTTTTGGTCTGTGCCCGATCGACATAAGAGCGGTCGACTAGATATAAGAACTGCGCGTTTCACAATACTTGATAACGCCATCGGCTCTGATAAAAGATATGATCGCAATACTCGGTGGCTAATAGCTGATAGGTGCGGTGCGCTTATGTTTGATAAAACCACACTGTTCCCAGACGCTATTTCCACACTAAAACATCTTAAACTAGAGGGAATTAAACTCGCACTGGTAACTAATGGCGCTTCGGAAGCACAGCGGGCAAAAATAAATAAATTTGATTTAGAACAGTATTTTCTGCATGTTCAGATAGAAGGTGAGGCAGGTGTTGGAAAGCCTGAGTTAAAAGCCTATCAAATGGCAATGGAAAAATTAAATGTCGTTGCTACAGAAACTTGGATGGTTGGTGACAATATCGATTGGGAGATTATCGCACCCCAGAAACTAGGAATATACTCTATATGGCGCGATCCACGAGGACATGGGGTATTGCCAGAAGGAACTTTGGCAAAACCCGATAGAATAATAACGAGGCTTACCCAATTAAAAAGCACGGAAAACATCCCGAACAAACCATCTAACTTCTAGTAAGAATGGAAATAATATGTTCGATTATATTGTAGAGAAATCAAAGACCAACGATAATGTATTGTTGCACTCCTGTTTTTCACCATTGATTATTAAAATAATGGCAGATGAGGTCCCATTTGAATTATCCATTAATTCAGAAGGTATAGAGATTTCCCCAACACTCAATTCAAAAGATTATGACTTCACATTAAGCGCAACAAAAAAAGCTTGGTCAAATTTAAAGAAAGGAACTGCGCCGCCTGGGTTTCAATGCCTTTCAACCATGCGCAGAACTCAAAACCTGATTGTGACCGGGAATATAATAAAGTTCAACCAGCATCTATTACTCCTAGAAATGCTATTCTCCAATATAGTATCAGATGAAAACACTTACAGAAGACCTGCCCCGGCAAAGATAGAAGATATAAAAGGACGGTATATTCAATTAACTTTAGAAGGAACACCGCATCGACTTTACTTCGAAGAAGCAGGAAAGGGTATTCCTCTAGTATGTCTGCACACAGCGGGAAGTGATAGCAGGCAGTATCAGCATCTATTAAACGACCCAGAAATTACAAATAACTTCCGCGTGATTACATTCGACCTACCTTGGCATGGAAAATCATCTCCTCCTCATGGATTCGAAAAAAGTATTTATGAACTGACTACCAATTCCTACATGAGTATCGTGATGACATTTTTGAGTGCCTTAGAACTTGAAACTCCAGTTATAATGGGCTGCTCTATTGGCGGACGAGCGGTATTACATTTGGCATTAAATCATGGAAAATCATTCAAGGCTGTTATTGGTCTTCAATCCGCGCTTTTTGCAGAGGACCGAAGCCTCGGGGACCCAACGCCGTCAGATATTTTACATCGACCAGATATACACGGTGGGCAAATCGCAGGAGCATTGATGGCCGGCATGACTGCACCACAGTCCCCCTCTCATGAACGCTGGGAAACAATGTGGCACTATATGCAAAGCGGTCCAGGTGTCTTCAAAGGCGATTTAAATTACTACTTTGTTGATGGTGATCTCCGTAATGCGTTAACTGATTCTTTAATTAATTCGGACTGTCCTATTTATTTACTCAATGGCGAATATGACGCATCTGCTACACCCGAGATGGGCTACGAACTCTCTAAATTGATAAAAGCTGAATATTTTGAGGTGATGAAAAATGTTGGACACTTTCCAATGTCCGAAAACCCTGAAGAATTTCGGCGCTACTTGATCCCTGTTCTTGAAAAAATCTTACATAACTGATGGACTATCTCTAATCCACTTGATCAACAAAAGTACGTTGATGGTACCGTAAGGTATTACCATACTGATATATTAACGTTTCTGCGCAAATTTTGATTTAAACAAAAACTAAAACGGTAGGATAGTGTTGTAAAGAAACGTTTTGTTTTCTGGGGAGACTGCAGTATGTCCAGTGAGATTGATGGCTACAAGGTTAATGACGAAACGGAATGGTCACCCGCACTTATAACAACGCCCCCACTTTTTAGCTGGCCCCTCCGCCCGTTTTTAATTTTAAAGTATTTATTTGGATATCCCGGATACTTTCTTCCTCGCAACATATGTTATATGGCGCTCGCTTTGGTCACGTGGTTTTTTTTAACCCCCAACCTGGAAAGTATGGAAACATTCAATGTAGAGTGGGTTAGTGTCATATACTTTCGAAACCTTGCATTCATGTTCTTAGTTTTTGGAGGATGGCATTTCCGATTTTATATTCTAAAAGCTCAAGGTAAAAGGTTTTCGTTTAATAAACGATCGCCACAAGCAAAACATCGACGTTTTCTTTTTGGCGATCAAGTTTACGATAATATGCTGTACAGCGTTCTTGGCGGCTGTACTATTTGGACAACATACGAAGTTATAACCATGTGGGCCTTCGCAAATAATCTGATCCCCTTTCTGGATTGGGATACAAGCCCCATATGGTTCATAATTTTATTTCTTGTTATTCCACTGTTTAGAGACGCCCATTTTTATGTTGTTCACCGCATTCTACATATTAGATTCCTGTACAAACATGTTCATGCGTTACATCACAAAAATGTAGATATAGGACCGTGGTCTGGATTGGCGATGCATCCATTTGAACATCTGCTTTATTTCAGTGGTATCCTCGTTCACTGGTTAGTTCTATCTCACCCAATTCACGCTATCCTGCATGTACAAGCAACAGGACTTACACCGGCGCTTGGACATTTAGGGTTTGATAAATATCTATTTGCTGAAAAAAAACCTCTAACCTTAGGGCAACGTTATTTTCACTACTTACACCATAAATATTTCGAATGTAATTATGGTGGGGACGGCACAGTACCAATGGATAAATGGTTTGGTTCATTCCATGATGGATCTGAGGAAAGTAATAAGCTAATACTTGAGCGTCGAAAAAAGGCTAGAATAGGTGCCTAAAGTTGAATGACAACTCATAGGAATATCAAATGACTGTATTACCTGCTAAAATGAAAGCCGTTGAAATAAAGGACTTTGGTCCTCCAGAAGGTCTCCAACTAACGGAGCGAGTAACACCAATACCTGGTGAAGACGAAGTACTTATCAAGGTGGCCTTTGCAGGAGTTAATCGGCCTGATGTGATGCAACGACTTGGCGGTTATCCGCCACCACCCGGAGCGTCGGATATTCCTGGTCTAGAAATCGCCGGAGAAATTGTTTCCAAAGGAAATAAAGTTGGAAATTTAGATATTGGCGAGAACGTTTGCGCTCTGGTTTCTGGAGGTGGATACGCGGAATACTGTACAGCACCAGCTCTTCAATGTCTGCCAATCCCAAAAGGTTTTAGCTTAGAAGAAGCTGCCTCCATTGTGGAAACAAGTTACACCGTCTGGACAAATGTTTTTACGCGAGGCCGCTTACAGTCGGGAGAAACTATCCTCATTCACGGAGGAAGCAGTGGCATCGGCACCACTGCCATTCAGTTAACCAAAGCCTTTGGAGCGAAAGTAGTTGTTACTGCCGGATCAGAAGCAAAATGCAAAGTGTGTAGGGAGTTAGGGGCTGATCGTACGATAAATTATAATGAAGAAGATTTCGTGGAAGTAATGAAATCAGAAGGACGTGCTGATGTGATACTCGATATGGTTGGTGGACCATATATGCAACGTAACTTGGATTCTCTTAACGTGGAAGGTCGGTTATGTCAGATTGCTTTCCTGCAACCTCCCGTGGTTGAGAAATTTAATTTTTTAAAAATGTTAACTATGCGATTAACCCTGACAGGGTCCACACTTCGCCCCCGAACAGTTGAACAAAAAGCAGAAATAGCGGCGGACCTAAACGAATACGTCTGGCCACTTTATGAGCAAGGAAAAATTAAACCTGTGCTCTATAAAACGTTTTCACTAGAGAATGCTTGTGAAGCTCATATTCTTATGGAGTCCAGTAAACATATCGGAAAAATTATGCTGAATTGTGCCTAGTTTTTGACCACGACAGTATTAACGTTCCACACTTATATCCAGCCATAAGTTTGATGTAATGACCGCCTCATCACCTTTGCGAAGGACGATAGTAGTGGTCGCTGACTCAATTATAGCGGGACCAGAGACTGTTTCTCCAGGAGAGAGACCCTCCAAATCAAAAACCAAAACATCTTGCCAGCCTGACAAGTATATATGTCTCTTTTTACTTTGGCCTACTGTGGTGCCTGATGTTTTTTGCGGCTCCTCTGGTAATCTTGGCAACTCGCCGATAACAGCCAACCTGCCATTGACGAGAACAGCCTCCTGATCTGGTAAGCTGTAAGTAAAAAGTTCATTGTGCCGCGCGTGAAACCTATTTGATATTTCTTGCATCAAGTCTTTACGATCAAAATTAACACCATCCAGAGATACATCTATTTCATAAATTTGCTCTCCGTATCTCATATCGGCAGACGACTTTATACTAATTTCACCGTCAAAAGCGGCAGCTAAACGCGCCCTGCCCTCCTGCTCCATCTCATAAAAAATCTGACGAACTGAGCTTGCTTCTAAAGAGCCCGCGTCTCCTATATGTGTTCTGCTGACCTCGTACCTAAGATCAGTTGCAAGCATTCCCCATGCTGATAACACCGCTGCTGTCCGAGGGACTACTACCCGATTGACCTCTAACTGACGCGCTATTTCAGTAATATGAATTCCAGCCGCCCCGCCGAATGACAACAACGCGAATTTGCGAGGGTCAACGCCTCTGCGCACCGAAACAAGCCTTATACCTTCTGCCATTTGGGTGTTTATAACTCGGTGAATACCTTCTGCCGCTTCAGCTCTACCCACTGACAGCTTGCTCGCTAATTTATCCACTGCCACCTCGGCTGCTTCTTTATCAAGGCTCTCTCTTCCCCCTAAAAAGTTATTGGGGTCTAGAAATCCAAGCACCACACTAGCGTCTGTTACAGCAACTTCAACGCCGCCTTTTCCATAACAAGCTGGTCCTGGAACGGCTCCCGCACTTTCTGGTCCAACACGAAGAATACCTCCATTATCCACCCTTGCAATTGAACCACCCCCAGAAGCAATACTGACGATATCTAGGGATTGTAGTGCAACGCGCTGTCCTGCGATCCCTCTTGTTGATGAAAGTGCAGGTTCACCGTTTACGATCATCGAAATATCAGTACTGGTTCCCCCCATATCAAAAGGTACTAGGTTCTCCGCCCCGATTAAAGAAGATCCATAACGGCTACCTGCAACACCACCTGCAGGACCCGATAATACTGTACCTGCAGCCAATCTGACTGCTTCATCAATTGGTGCTACCCCACCATGAGATAAAATAATTAAAACAGGCCCCTGATAACCCGTCTCACGTAACCTATCCCCAAGTTTTCGGAGATACTTTTCCACAACTGGCCTTACATAGGCATTTACAACGGTCGTTGAAACACGCTCATATTCTTTTATCTCTGGGAATACTTCAGATGACAATGAAACCGAGACACCGGGAAGTTT
>PAQA01000051.1 GCA_002709155.1 Rhodospirillaceae bacterium | reverse complement strand
GTCGAGGGTCATGTTTTAAAACCCACCCTGCAAAACAGAACCCTAAGCAACGACTAACGGACTGTAAAGCATAACAAGACTTGTTTTTTATTTGCATAGTCGCCTAGCCCGTTTAGTTTATTAAATATAGAGTACTGATCTGTAATGGGGATAGAAAAAATGAGAGATCAATCGCGTGTAGTAATTATAGGAGGCGGTGTCGTCGGCGTAAGTGCTCTCTATCATTTTGCAAAACTAGGTTGGTCAGATACCGTATTATTAGAAAGGACTGAATTAACTGCTGGGTCGACCTGGCATGCCGCGGGTCTTTTGCCCCTGTTTAATATGAGTTATTCAGTCGGTCAACTTCACCAATATTCTGTTGAGCTTTATAAAACTTTGGAAGCCGAAACTGGCCAAGCGGTTGGGATGCACACGAACGGGAACCTGCGCCTTGCACGAAATCCCGAAAGAATGGACGAGTATCGGAATTATCAATGCACGGCAGAGACTATCGGCGTTGAGTCTCATTTGATCGATGTATCAGCAATTAAAAAACTTTGGCCCTTGGCTAACATGGATGGCCTGGTAGGAGCCCTTTGGCACCCCACTGATGGCCATATCGCCCCTGTGGACGTCACTATGGCGTTAGCGCAAGGAGCACGAAAATTAGGGGCAGAAATCAATCAACAAACTCAGGTTAATGGAATAGATCGTAGTTCTAGTCGCGAGTGGATCGTTAAAACCAACAAAGGCGACATTAAATGCGAGCATGTCGTCTGTTGTACTGGGAATTATGCAATCTCCACTGCAAAGATGGTCGGCCTACAAATACCAGTCATTCCTGTTGAGCATCAATATATAGTGACCGATATTGATCCAGAACTTCAAGAATACCGGGAAGCGGGTAATAGTGAGCTCCCAGTTTTGAGAGAATCTGATTCCTCATATTATCTTCGAGAAGAAAGAATGGGATGGATTCTTGGTCCGTACGAGAAAGGAGCCCCAGCCTGTTTTATCAATGGTGTTCCAGAAACATTTGAGAAAGATCTCTTTCCTGGGGAGCTTGAAAGATTAATGCCACACGTAGAGGCTGCTATGCATCGTGTGCCATCTTTCGAGAACGCCGGAATAAAAGATATAATCAACGGTCCAATATCTTATACTCCAGACGGGAACCCTATGGTTGGCCCAGCTTTTGGCTTGGAGAACTTCTGGATCTCGGAAGGACATAGCTTTGGAGTGACAGCAGCGGGTGGAGCCGGCTGGCAATTAGCTGAATGGGTGGTCAATGGCGAACCCACTGTAGATATGCTTGGGGTAGACCCCAGACGGTTTGGGGTTGTTTCAAAAAATTTCGCAAAGATAAAGAATGAAGAAGCATATGCACACGTTTTTGTAAATCACTTCCCAATGGAAGAGCGAGCGGAGGCCCGTCCGGCAAAGACTACCCCTGTTTACGATAGACTAGATAAGGCAGGTGCAGTTTGGGGTGCTAGGTTCGGTTGGGAGCGTCCAAATTGGTTTGCCCCTAAAAATGTGGAACGTAGAGACAAGTATTCATTTAGAAGGTCAAACTGGTTTGAGCATGTTGGTAATGAAGTTCGCGCCACCCGTGAGAACGTTGGTTTGATAGAACTGTCCTCTTTTTCTAAATTTGAAATAGAGGGGCGGTCTTCAAGAGAATATATCGATAAGCTTGTTGCCAATAATATTCCGCAAAACGTGGGTGGTTTAAGTCTAGCCCACGCATTGAATCCATCTGGCTCTATTCGATCGGAATTTACTATTACTCGTCTTTCTGATGGTATCTTAGGAGAGAAATTCTTTGTGGTTGGTCCAGGCGCAGCACATAATATAGACTTAGACTTTCTGCAGAAGTCTCTCCCTAAAGACGGTTCTGTTCACCTTTCTGATAAGACAAATCAATATGGAGTTTTTGTATTAGCAGGGCCAAATGCTCGCTCCGTATTACAAAAGATCGCAGATGCCGATATCTCCAACGAGTCTTTCAAATGGCTTTCCATGCAGGAAATTCCAATTGGGTTTTGTCCAAAAGTGCGAGCGATGCGTGTGAATTTTGTTGGCTCTTTAGGTTGGGAACTGCACCATCCCATCGAATATCAATTGCAACTTTTCGAGGCGCTGCAGGACGCAGGCGCAGAATTTGAGATTGAGAATGTAGGGATGCGGGCTATGGATTCAATGAGGCTAGAAAAATCCTACCGATTATGGGGGACAGATTTAAATGCAGAAAATTCAGCACTTGAGGCTAATCTTCAAAGATTTATTAAATTAAACAAAGGCGAATTCACGGGAAGACAGGCCCTGGTCGAGCAGCAGGAACAAGGCGTACCCAATAAATTCTGCACGATAGAGATAGAAGCGGATGACGCTGATTCTTTTGGAAATGAACCTATAATCATAGACGGTAAAGTAGTAGGCAGGGGTACGTCTGGAGGTTACGGACATTTCATTCGTAAATCTCTGATGTTAGGATATATCGAAAGCGATCACGCTAATATTGGTCAGAAATGCCAAGTGAGGCTTCTGGATAAACTTTTACCAGCAAAAATTATCGCTGAGAGTCCCTACGATCCAGAGAATATTGCTCTGAAGGCTTAATAGGGTGTGACACCTAAGCCATTGCAGTTTAATTATTTTTGTTCGCACATTTGCCCCTTGTAATGTTTGGTGTAAAATAGGATTCTCAAGAGAGAATACTTTATATGACTAATGAAAGAACTGTGAGATTTAAATGGATGCAGTATCAAATGTAATGGCAGGAAAACGCGGCCTTGTTATGGGAGTAGCGAATGAACGTTCCATCGCCTGGGGCATTGCCAAAACTGCTGCAGAGCACGGGGCGGAGTTAGCATTCACTTACCAAGGTGACGCACTTTTAAAAAGATTGGAACCATTAGCGCAATCGGTTGGCTCAGATACGATTATGCAATGCGATGTGACGGAAGATAGAAGTATTGAAGAAGCTTTTGCGTTGATAAGAAAAAAATGGGGAAAATTAGATTTCTTAGTGCACGCAATCGCTTACTCGGATAAGGAAGAATTAAAAGGTGAGTATGTTAACACTACTAGAGATAATTTTTTAAGAACGCTTGATATATCATGCTATTCTTTTACCTCAGTGGCCAAGCATGCTGCCGATTTAATGGAAAATGGAGGAAGCCTTCTCACGCTCAGCTATTATGGGTCTGAACGCGTAATGCCGCATTACAATGTAATGGGCGTAGCAAAAGCAGCGCTGGAGGCTAGCGTTCGATATCTAGCCGTTGATTTAGGCACACAGGGAATCCGCGTTAATGGGTTGTCGGCTGGTCCGATGAAGACGCTAGCCGCTTCTGGGATAGGCGATTTTCGTTATATTTTAAAGTGGAACCAATATAACTCGCCTTTAAAGAGAAATGTAACTCTTGATGATGTTGGCGGGGCTGCAATGTATTTACTCAGTGATTTGGCAAGCGGGGTTTCTGGTGAGATCCACCACGTCGATTGTGGTTATAATATTGTAGGCATGAAAGCAGTAGATGCACCTGACATATCTGTCGTATAGGTGCCTATGGGAAAATCAAAATGACAAGCAATAGTTTTGGGCGGTTATTCAGATTCACCACATGGGGTGAAAGCCATGGACCGGCTATAGGTTGCGTAATAGACGGAGTGCCGCCGTTAATTCCGCTTACTGAGGCTGATATACAAATTTATTTAGACAAGCGCAAACCCGGTCAATCTCGTTTCACAACCCAACGAAAAGAGCCAGATACAGTCAGGATTTTATCGGGAGTTTTTGAAGGTAAAACCACAGGAACATCAATTAGCCTAGTGATCGAAAACCAGGACCAACGGTCCAAGGATTATGGAGATATAAAAGATAAGTTTCGTCCTGGCCACGCTGATTATACTTATGAGAAAAAATATGGAATTAGAGACTATCGTGGAGGTGGAAGGTCCTCAGCAAGGGAAACAGCCATGCGCGTGGCTGCTGGAGCGATAGCTCACAAAATAATATCATCTAGAGCAAAAACAAATATCAAAATAAGAGGTGCACTCGTTCAAATTGGCCCCCATAAAATAAATAGAGACAATTGGAACTGGGAGGAAACCCAACGTAATCCATTTTGGTCACCTGACCAAGATGCAGCGTCAAAGTGGGCAACTTTTTTAAATGATGTCCGCAAATCTGGTTCATCAGCCGGCGCGATAATTGAAATAGTCGCGACAGACGTCCCAATTGGTCTTGGTGAACCTATTTATGGGAAGATAGATAGTGATTTAGCTAGTGCAATGATGTCAATAAATGCAGTTAAGGCAGTTGAAATTGGGGATGGGTTTAATATTGTATCGACACCTGGGAACGAGGCATCTGACGAGATGCGAATAATTAATGGAGAGCCCAGGTTTCTAACCAATACGGCTGGGGGGATTCTCGGAGGAATAACGACCGGCGAACCAATTGTTGTCAGGTTTGCCGTGAAACCGACAAGTTCAATTCTTTCACCCCGAAAATCAATAGATAGATTTGGTTCGGAAGTTGAGGTTATAACAAAAGGAAGACATGATCCATGCGTGGGTATTAGAGCAGTTCCGGTGGGAGAAGCAATGATGGCTTGTGTTCTAGCTGATCATATTTTGCGATTTAAAGCACAATGTGACACTTAACTTGAAAAGTTGTGTGAATGTGAAAAAATGATTGTCAAGATAGGCCCTTAAACTCAATTATTGGACTTATTCATAGTGAGATATTTTAAATATTTTTTACTCCTCTGTTTGTTGGGTTTTCATTTATCCACCTCCGTATCCTTTTCATTAGCGGAAGAAAAAGAGGATGACGAGTTAACACAGGAGAGGAAAGCTAAAGAAAAAGAACAGAAAAAAAGAGATAAAAAATTTAATGAGGAGAAAGTCTACAAATTCATGGTCGGACGTGACGTTCTGCCATTACCTATGTTCTATATTTCGTTATATGTTAATGGCCGGCTTGTAGAGGGGAAGCTTCGCGTCGCGGTACAGACAAGCAGCCCCGCTGCAAGAAGATCGTTAAATGTAGAAAAAAATGCCTTGAGAGGCATCATTTACCCGTTGGCCATAAGAATGTGGGAAAATGGTCGCCCCACTACTGAAGATATTAGAAACTTTAAAGCCGAAGCTACTGCACAACTGAAAACAAGATTTGACGATTTAGTAAAGGAAGTTTTTATAGAATCAATTTTATAAGTATTTACAAACTTTTATCTTCTTTCAAACATGCCACCAGAAATTCACGATTTCCACTAACCCCAAGAATGGGTGACTCAATAAAATCCAAAACCCTCCATCCTCGACGAGTATCGAGCCAAAGCGAGACGCTTTTTAAGATAGAGCGCCTAAGTTTATCGTTACGAACAACGCCCTTTTTGCTTACCTGTCCTGGTCCCACTTCAAACTGAGGTTTAATAAGACAAATTAGGATACCACCCTCTTTAACCAACCTCATGGGAACAGGGAGTATTTTTGTAAGAGAAATAAAGCTCACATCACAAACCAATATATCAATTGGTTCAGGAATCAGAGTGGCGCTCAAATTTCTCGCATCTGTTTTTTCTAGATTTATGACGATTTTGTTAGCGAGAAGTTTGTCCGCTAGCTGTCCACTCCCGACATCAACCGCATAACTTTTAATAGCTCCGTTGGAAATTAAAACATCTGTAAAGCCACCTGTTGATGCACCGAGGTCAAGACAAACGAAGCCAGTAACATCTATTTGAAAAAAGTCTAATGCAGCCGCCAACTTTTGTCCTCCACGAGATACCCAAGGATGAATCTCACTGGTAACTACAATATCTGAAGTTTCTTGAAATAGTGTAGAAGCTTTCGAGATAACATCTCCATCACAAGTTACAAGCTTAGCATCAATGAGCGCCTTTGCTTGAGTTCGAGATTGAGATAGGCCTTTACGAACGAGCAGTTGATCTATTCGATAAAGTTCTCCAGTCATGTAAACACTTTACTCAATCAAGACAAAAAATGATTCGATAAAGATTTAAAAATGAGAGCCCTTCAAGCACTAACGGGTTTCATTTCATCCTTATGACCTAATGCTAATAAAGCCGTTTTGACTATATGCCCTGCGTCTAAACCAGCTTCTTTATACTGCATTTCAGGCGAATTATGATCCAGAAAACGGTCTGGCAAACACATAGTGCGTACCTTTAAGGTTCCGTCTAACAATCCTTTATTTGTTAAAAAGTCTAAAACATGACTAGAGAAACCACCTACCGACCCCTCTTCAATTATTATCAATATATCATGGGAAGAAGCGAGTTCTTGGATCAACTGCTGATCAATAGGTTTTGCAAATCTAGCATCGGCGACCGTTATCATGAGACCACGTGTGGCGAGATCATCAGCAGCTAACAAACTCTCCGACAAACGCCCGCCAAGGGATAATATAGCTACGGTATTGCCCTCTCGTAAAACTCTACCTTTTCCTATCTCTAGAGGGACTCCCTTGACTGGAAGATCAATGCCTATGCCTTCACCCCTCGGATATCGGACAGCTGATGGTCGGTCGTTTATACCCGCAGCTGTAGCAACCATATGCATTAAATCTGCTTCATCTGCGGCAGCCATAACGACGAACCCCGGCAAACAACATAAATAAGTTAGATCAAATGAACCTGCATGCGTTGCTCCATCAGCACCGACTAATCCCGCCCTATCAATCCCAAACCTTACAGGTAATTCTTGAATTGCAACATCGTGAACTACTTGATCAAAAGCTCGTTGCAAAAATGTGGAATAAATTGTTACAAACGGTTTTAATCCTTCAGTAGCCATACCAGCAGCAAATGTGACCGCATGCTGCTCTGCTATGCCAACGTCAAACGTTCTTTCGGAGAATTTCTCAGCGAACTTGTTAATTCCCGTCCCAGAGGGCATAGCTGCTGTGATAGCAACTATAGAGGCATCATTAACTGCTTCAGCTATTAAAGCAGTAGCATAAACGTCAGTATAGGTAGGAGCATTAGCTTTGGGTTTAGTTTGAGTTCCCGTTACGAGATCAAATTTTTGAACAGCGTGATATTTCTCAACCGACTGCTCTCCAAAAGGATGGCCACGACCCTTTTCTGTGACTACATGAAGAAGCACTGGCTTATCTTGAGTTGCATCACGAATATTTTCTAACACTGGCAATAAATGATCCATGTTGTGCCCGTCAACGGGTCCAATATAATAAAATCCTAGTTCCTCAAATAACGTACCACCTGTCACCAGTCCACGCGCGTACTCCTCTGCCCTTTTCGCGGTAACTTCTACTTGTTTCGGAAAGCGTTGTGCAATTTGTTTCACAAGTTCCCTAATGTTCCTATATGGTTTCGAGCTTATGAGCTGGGAAAGATACGCGCTCATAGCCCCCACAGCAGGAGCTATAGACATATCGTTATCATTTAAAATAACTAACAATCGTGAGTTAGCGGTCCCCGCATTATTCATCGCTTCATAGGCCATGCCAGCACTCATCGCACCATCACCAATGACGGCTATAACGTGATTATTATTGCCGATTAAATCACGCGCGACAGACATCCCAAGTCCCGCAGAAATAGATGTGGAACTATGTGCCGCGCCAAATGGATCGTACTCACTTTCTGATCTTTTGGTAAAACCGGAAAGACCATTTCTTTGCCGCAGCGTTCTTATACTCTCTCGACGACCCGTAATGACTTTATGAGGATATGCCTGGTGGCCCACATCCCATATCAATCGGTCTCTGGGAGTGTTGTAAACGTAGTGCAATGCTACCGTCAGTTCAACCACACCGAGGCCAGCACCCAAATGTCCCCCCGTAACTGAGACGGCGTTTATCACTTCTTGCCGCAACTCGTCAGCTACTTGTTTCAACTTATCTGATGATAATTGTCGTAAATCCTCAGGGACTTTAATCTCATCTAGTAATGGGGTCAGGCTTTGATCCATTATTAACCCTTTTAATTTGTTCTTTCTAATATATAACGCGCCAAGTCCCTCAAGGCTTGAGCTTCTTCATCCCAGTTATCAAGCATAATCACTGCTTCTTCAATTAAAATTTCCGCCTTATTACGAGCTTGGTCCGCACCCAGCACAGAAACGAACGTAGCTTTATTGGCATTTTCATCTTGACCGGTAGGTTTTCCAACCTCTGACGGATCCCCCTCTAGATCTAGCAAATCATCTGCTATTTGAAAGGCCAACCCAAATCTTTCTGCATATTTTCTAAGATTATCCTCTTCATTGGAACAGGCCCCTGATAAAATCGCTCCAGCTCTGGCGCTAAAGGCAAACATCTCGCCAGTCTTTAAATTCTGCAATCTGGTTATCTGATCGAATGATAATGAGTTGGTTTCACCAACTAAATCCATCATTTGGCCGGCCACCATTCCTGCTCCACCCGAGGCAGAAGCTAATTCATTAACTAAGCGACAACGGATACCAGATTCAGGGTGTGTTTCCTCCGAAGCAAGGGTTTCAAAAGCAAGCGCTTGAAGCGCATCACCTGCCAATATAGCCGTCGCCTCACCAAATTTAATATGACAGCTTGGCTTTCCTCTTCTTGTGTCGCTATTATCCATAGCCGGTAAATCGTCGTGTATGAGTGAGTAACTATGCAAAAACTCAACGGCAGCCGCCACTCTCAAAGCATATAATTCTTCGACTTGGAATAGACGAGCTGATTGGAGAACCATAAAAGAACGGAGCCTCTTCCCTCCGCCAAGGGAGCTGTATCGAATAGCTTCAAGGAGTGGAGCTTCTATACCCTGTGAAAGAGGCAGCAAGCTCTCTATTACCGTTTCAACTTTTGCGGCGGAGGCACTTAACTGGTCTTTGAGAGTTTTTGTCATCGATTATGGTTTAAAATACGATCTGTTTATTCGAAGTCAGAGACTTCTGGTTTATTTCCATTCTCTGGCAATCTAATTTTTTCCACCTTCATTCTTGCTTCATCTAGTTTCGTTTGACAATGTCTTTTGAGTTCAGACCCTCTCTCATAAGCCTTTATCGCTTCATCTAGAGAACCTTGTCCACTTTCTAATCGATCAACTATAGCTTCTAGTTCCGCAAGCGACTCCTCAAAACTCACACTTTCTAATGATTTATTCTCTTCAGCCAATTTATACCTCCTAAAATGACCTACAAAAAAGTCTAAAACCTAAAAACTAAACTGACATGAGTTCGCGCACATGTACAGATGCAGAACTGCTCAGCGCTTCAAGGTTATAACCACCTTCTAATACAGAAACCAAACGACCATCTGAGTATTTTTCAGCAATTGATAATAATTCCAAAGTAATCCATGAAAAATCATCCTCATGTAAATTTAAACTAGCGAGCGGATCATCAGCGTGGCCGTCGAAGCCAGCAGAAATAATTAATAAATCTGGGTTGAATTTTATCAAACCAGGAAAAATAATCTCATTAAAGGCTGTTCTGAACTCGGAACTGCCGGAGCCAGCCGAAAGTGGTGCATTTATAACGTTATTATATTCTCCGACCTCAGATACAGCGCCTGTTCCAGGAAATAGTGGCATTTGATGGGTTGATGCATATAATAGATCAGGTCGCGACCAGAACATTTCTTGCGTTCCATTACCATGATGGACATCGAAATCGACAACCGCCACTCTATCAACCTTAAATTTTTCTCGAGCGTATGCTGCACCAATAGCTGCATTATTAAACAAACAAAACCCCATAGCCTTCTCTGTCTCGGCGTGATGTCCTGGCGGACGAACAGCACAAAAAGCATTTTTAGCATTTTCTGTCATTAATGCATCAATAGCGGCGCAAATGGACCCACTCCCTCTCATAGCTGCCTCACTTGACCCATGGGATAATGACGTGTCCGCATCCAAATGTAGAAGCTCATTATCTGGAACGGCCCTAATAATCTCTTCAATATATTGCTTTGAGTGCATCAATGCTATTTGATCGACCGTTCCCAATGGTGCATCCCTTCTCTCTAATTCTCTGAATGTGTCGTCTGCAAATATAGCTTCCAATGCCTTCAATCTCGATGGGTTTTCTGGATGCCCTTCAGCAACTTCATGTAGAAGGCAAGATTTGTGTGTATATAAGATCGTCATAACCGCCTATTATATTTATTAGTTACTACAGTGAAAACCTTACAGGATCTGCACATTCAAAGTATTGGGCGACAATATTTTTTGTCATATACGAAATTAGCCTTACAAAACGACAAATAAAGCTCCGTCTGAGCCGAAAAATAACCCCGTACTAAAATTTAGTAGACCTAATTATGAATAATAATTGCATAAAAAGAATTGCATAGAAAGACTTGTAAAACTAAGAAGAACGTATAAACCCTGAATTACCATTTGGTTGGTTGACCATTAGCTGTCAGATTGGTTTGGACTTTCATATGATTAGTAAACAAGAAATCAAATTAGTATTGATTTCTAATATTTTTGGACTGTTATTACTACCGTTTCTGCTTTCTGCAGGCGCAGCTCAACAACGAGTTAGTACCGTTGGGGTTGATCAAGTGATATCAGAGCCGCTTGTTCAAACAATGCCTGTTCTTGGACGGTTCATAGCAAAAGAGTCAGGTGTTGTTGCAACGAGAATAGCAGAACGTGTCCAAAAAATGTATGTTCAAGTTGGAGACCGGGTAAAAAAAGGTGATTTATTAGTAAAACTGGCGTCAGATCGCCTTGATAACCAAATACAACTTTTGCAAGCTAATTTAAAAATTACGAAGACGCAGCTAGCAAAAGAAATAGTAAATTACAGAAAAATGGAGCAGACGCACAAGCGAATTCTGGCACTACGGACTTCCGCAGCATTTCGAAAAGACAGAGAAGAAGATAGTGAGCGCGATTTAAAAATTTCTGCAGAAATGGTGAATCGTGCTCGCGCAGATATTGACCAGTCAAAAGCTAGTCTAAAAGCGGGGCAAATAGCTCTTCAGGACGCGCACATAAAAGCCCCCTACTCCGGTGTAGTGATCAAACGGCATACTTTACCCGGAAATTACGTACGAGTCGGTGATCCAATCATAACTATTTTTAACGATAGTGACCTCGAGATAGAGGCAGATGTACCATCAATACGAGCGCTGGCACTAAAAACGAATACAAAAGTAACTGCGACTCTCCAAAATGGGATTACCTTTGACACGATAATAAGAACTATCATCCCGCAAGAAAATTCACTGACCCGAGCTGTTGCAATAAGGCTTGTTATTAAAGATCAAAAATACCAAAACGGCCTTCTTGGTAACCAGTCTGTGACACTTAAGCTTCCCATCGGGAACCCTGACGATGTCACGACTGTCCATAAAGACGCAGTCTTGGTTAAAAATAATAAGAGAATTGTTTTTATTTTTCGCAAAGGAACTGCAAATATTAAGCCAATTGAGTTAGGGCGGGCGATTGGAAATAGATTTGAAGTACTTGCCGGGTTAAAAGTCGGAGATCTTGTCGTGGTGCGCGGCAATGAGCGATTAAGGCCAGGAGAACCTATCAAACCGAATGACATGAGGTAGATCTATGGACCGCTTGATTTCGGTTTCGATAATACGCCCAATAGCCGTTATAGCAGCCGTTCTAATGATTGTAATGTTTGGCGGTGTTGCACTGCAAAGCATTCCAATTCAATTAACGCCGGATGTTAATCAACCAGTGATCACTATTACAACGCAATGGCCAGGTGCAGCACCTGCGGAAGTTGAACGAGAGATTGTAAACAGACAGGAAAAACAACTTAAAGGTATAGAAGGCATTGAGTCTATTGTCAGTAAATCTGAAACAGGCAGAGCCCGCGTAACCCTTGAGTTTGGTGTCGGCCAGGACATGACAAAAGCGCTCTTGCTGGTTTCAAATAGGTTGGACCGTGTGGGCAACTATCCAACCGAAGTTGACGAGCCTACTCTTAATACGGCTGGATCAGAAGATAATGCTATAGCTTGGCTAATATTGAGGAAATTAGCTGACAATAATGCAGAAATACATGGTTACTATGACTTGGCTAAAGATTTCATAAAAGATCGCCTTGAGCGAGTAAAGGGGATCTCCGAGGTGCGGGTCTATGGCGGCGCTGAACGGGAGATGCAAGTCATCACAAATCCCGAAAGCCTTGCACAGTACAAGTTAACAATTTCCGATGTCGTTAAAGCTCTACAAAATGCAAATGCCTCCGTATCAGCTGGTGCTATAGACGAGGGTAAAAGACGTTATGTTGTTCGGACCGAGGGCGATTTCAGCTCAGTCGAAGCCGTCAATGAAGTTGTATTGAGATCTGTAATGGATCCTTCATCAGGTCGTATTACACGAATTAAAATCCGTGATGTCGCCAATGTAGTGTTCGGTTACAAGCAACCAGTTTCAAGAATTCGTATGATGAGTGAACCGGCAATCGCCTTACCGGTATATCGAGAGACTGGAGCCAATGTAATCGAAATTATGAAGGGTATTCGGCAGGCTGTTGTTGAATTGAACGACAATGAATTACTGCCAGAAAAGATATTCCTAACACAAGTTTATGACGAAACAACCTACATTGACTCCGCAATTAATTTGGTTCAACAAAATATCTACATAGGCGGAACATTAGCCGCCATAGTGCTTCTTCTATTTTTGAGGAGTGGTTCGGCTACCCTTGTTGTGTCTCTTGCCATACCTGTGTCTGTGATAGGATCTTTTGTGGCAATGGCTGCGCTCGGCAGGTCTATCAACGTAATATCGTTGGCGGGGTTGGCATTTGCGGTAGGGATGGTTGTAGACGCAGCGATCGTTGTTTTAGAAAACATATTTAGATTAAGACAAAACGGCTTGCCTATAAAACAAGCAGCCTTCGAAGGAGCAAATCAAGTCTGGGGTGCAGTACTAGTGTCTGCCTTGACAACAGTTATGGTTTTCATACCAATACTTGTGATGCAACTGGAGGTAGGCCAACTTTTTAGAGATATAGCCGTTGCTATATCTGTTTCAGTGTTATTGTCTTTGTTGGTCTCTATTACAGTAATTCCTGCTTTATCGAGTAAACTTTTATCAGGAGACCTCAGACAAACTGTGGAAGGTCGCAAACTACCTTTTTTGGATCTATTCGCTAGCTCGTTCGTAACCACTATTTTAAATTTCACAAAGCGTGTTATTTCTAGCCGCACCAGAGCCGCAGGGGTAGTGCTTATTGTCGTTTTACTCTCGGGGATTATTACGACACTTTTACTCCCAAAATTAGATTATTTACCAGATGGAAACCGCAATCTTGTCATTGGCTATATTCTCCCCCCATCTGGATATAATCTTGCTACAATGACGAAAATTGCTGGAAAACTAGAAGATACAACGAAAAAACTATGGGATCCTGAAGGCAGTCAAACCGAAGACGAAAATGGCGTCCCTACTATGGAAAGATTTTTCTTCGCCGCTTTTCGCGCTAATGCCATTATTGGAGCAGTTGCGGTTGACCCAACTCGGGTTGACGAACTCATACCGATATTAGAACGTTCTCTTTACAGTGAACCTAAAACATATGGAATAATGAGAAAACGGTCCATTTTTGGTCGTGGCATTGGGGGATCACGCTCGGTAGATCTGGATGTCTCCGGTGGCACTCTAGAAGAAATAATCAGTATCGCTCAGCGGGCCGCCGGAAAACTAGAAAAAATTATGCCTAGGCAAGAGGGAACCAGGATGCGACCCAGACCATCCCTTAGTCTGGGGTCTCCAGAAATAAGGGTTACTCCTAATAGGGTTAACTTAGCGGATAATGGAGTATCTACTAAGGCTCTAGGTCAAACTCTAGACGCCTTTAACGACGGTTTACGCGTAGCTGAAATCACAGTAGATGGAAAACGTATTGACCTGACGCTGCGAGGACCCAAACATCATATCGAAGCAACCCAAGATATTAATAACCTTCCTGTTGTGACTGAGAATGGCCAAATTGTACCTGCGAGTTCTTTATCGACTATCGATGTCACAACAGGCCCATCGGAAATACGACATAGAGAACAGCTAAGAACAATAACGCTGCAGATAAATCCTCCCGCCGATATGCCACTTGAAGTAGCAATGAACAAAATTCGAATAGGCGTTATCGATGAGCTTCGAAAAGAATCCGTTCCCAACACAGTAAAGCTCCGACTATCAGGGACTGCAGATAAATTGACCGAAACATGGGATGAAATGGTTGTTGATCTTTTTATGGCACTCATAATTGTTTATCTTGTAATGGCGGTGCTATTCGAAAGTTTTTTCTATCCACTTATCATTATCCTATCAGTGCCGTTAGCTACCGCAGGAGGCGTTATTGGGTTAGTATTACTCGGACAATTTCAACAACAAAACCTTGATATGCTTACCCTTCTCGGTTTTGTTATCCTAATTGGAATTGTCGTCAATAATGCAATCCTGTTAGTTCACCAGACATTACACCATTTACGCACAGACAATTTAGCGATTTCAGATGCGATACTGGAAGCGACTAAAAACCGCATTAGACCGATCTTCATGTCAACTTTGACAAGCGTTTTGGGAATGTTACCTCTGGTGGTTTTTCCTGGAGCAGGTGCTGAATTATACCGTGGTTTGGGCTCGGTCGTAATCGGAGGTCTAGCGCTCTCTGCAGTGTTAACTTTGATTATTATTCCACCATTACTATCCTTATTTTTATCGACAATTGAAAGAAGAAGCTTACCGAAAACGAAACTGGACAACGCGCCATAAGTTGCATGGAGGAATAAAGGTATCGAGGTCCAACCCTAACTATTTAAGACCCGGGAAACTATTAATTGGGGTTTTCAAGTATGAAACCCCGTTTTCACTGGGCCCTGGTAACTTTCCAGCTCTCATATTGATCTGAATGGCAGGGATAATCATCCCGGGTAGGTTAAGTTGAGCATCTCTTGTCTCTCTCATCCTAACAAACTCCTCAAGATTTATACCATCCGCAACATGGATATTAGATTGTTTCTCGGCAGCAATAGTAGTTTCCCAGGCTATAGGCCGCCCACCTGGACCATAATCGTGACCAACAAAAACACGTGTCTCATCAGGAAGGGAAACCAATTTTTTGGCAGATGCGTATAGGTCGCTCGCACTTCCTCCCGGGAAGTCGCAACGGGCTGTTCCAAAGTCCGGCATAAAGATACTATCTCCGACAAATAATGAATTGCCTATTAAGTAGCTCATACAGGCAGGGGTATGGCCAGGTGTAGAAATTGCTCTTGCCTCTAGCTGCCCTATTTGGATTATTTCATCTGGAGATATCAAATAATCAAATTGTGACCCATCACAAGGAAAAAGCTTATCCTCATCATAAATTGAAGCGAAAGTTTTCTGCACCTCTTTAATCCGGCCACCGATTGCTATTTTTCCACCTAATTCTGATTTAAAATATTGAGCATCGGAGACATGGTCTGCATGAACGTGTGTTTCAATAATCCAATCTAGATTATAATTACAAGATCTGATTTTTTTTACTATCTGATCGCTAAAACTGTGGGCCATTTTTCCCGTAGAAATATTGTAATCGGCTACTGGATCAATCAATGCAACTGATTTTGTTACTTCATCCACCACCAAGTAGCTAATGGTCGATGAAGATTCATGGAGAAATGCATTCACAATAGGGGCTTTTTTTTCCAATTATTTACTCCAAACTTAATCCATTAATAAGTTTTTATAGTACTGACTTTATCAGAATAAAATGCAAAGTGATTTTTTATAATCAACGCTTCGTCAAATGGATCTGAGTAGCTCCAAACAGCATTTTCAATCTTGTTGTCACAAACTTTTATATCCCAATATGATGCTTTTCCTTTAAAAGGACAGTATGTGGAATGCTTTGTATTTTCCATAAATTTAAAAAATAAACCATCCCTAGGAACATACATTACCGGAGCATAATTTTCCTCCTTAAGCAGGATGAACCTATTGCTTGACGCGACTATTTTATTATTAAAAATAACCTCTACTTTTCGTTCAATAGTTTTATAATTGAGGGCTCTTCCAGGATATCTCAAAAAACCTGGCGCAGGGTTTAACAATGACATCTTTCTACACACCTTAAATTTTATTGACCACGAAGGAGCAATTAAAACAAGAACGGGTTAATTATCAATTTGCAATACTATGGGATTCATTATCTTAGGATTAGCATTTTCTACCTAACTAAAATTATTACCTCCTATACGACGTATTTGCGGTTTGTTTGGAGCAATTTCTGCATCTTCATCCACCATTGCGAATTCTGGCAGATTATAGGCCTTTAATGATCTGTAATGCGCATCTATATCCTCAAAAAATAAATCCTTTGTTATGGAATTCACTAATCTTGGCACAGCAAATTTCATAGCATTAATTGATGAACCGCTTGGTCCAAAACTCATAGTCGTACCAAATGTAAATAAATGAATGTTTTTCAACCAACATGCAGTACCCGGTTTTTTCTCCAGAAATTCAAATCCATGCCCGAGGTAAGGGTAGTTTAAAAGCAAAGAATCTTTATCTTCGCTAGGATTGTGATACCTATCTTTCCATAAAGCAATTAAGTCTGCGTGTTGTCTCAACTCCGCCCGCCTTGATATATCTATTATAAAACCAGTGCCAAATATCAGAAAATCTGAAGTATATTGTCCCTTCGGGGTTTCAATAAGAATTTGTTTATCACGAATAGAAAGATCCTTCCAAGGGACCCCCGTCTCCAGCTGGAAACCATCAAATTGATTCGCTCTCTCCCAGGTTTCTCGAGGAAAGGCCTCCCTCAACCCCAGTAGGTAGCTCATAAACTTCCAACGCCAATCATCATTAAGCTCTGAAAAATGTCTTAAAAACCCCGGAAAAGAAAGCCATTTGAATGGTTGAATACGCTGAAGTTCTGGACGTCGACAGAAAACTGTTACTTCCTGGGCATCAGCAGCGAGCGCTGCGACAGCATTATCCATGGCAGATGCCCCAGCACCTAAAACTGCGACTCTTTTGCCCGCAAGCCTGCTAAAATCGATATTTTCGCTAGCATGAGACCAATATTGTTTTGGAATATTATAAGCAATCGACGGAGACCACCATTCCCCGGAAGACTCTATGCCAGTTGCAAGAACAATCTTACGCGTGAAAACTGTTTTAATTCTATTCGTTCGAAGACAACTTAACGTAACTTTCAAAACATCTTCATATGGCTCGAATGCATCTAATCTAATCCGGTTTTCCACTGGTAGCTGGAGAATACTTCTATACCAAACAAGGTAGTCCATCCACATTTTCGTTGAGATTTTCCCCATGGACGCCCACGAAGAAGTACCAAATTGAGCTTCGTACCAAGCCTGGAAGGAAAGGCTTGGTATATTCAGATCTGGTCCATTCACTTCTTTAGGAGAACGAAGTATCGGCATCCGGGCATAATTTACCCATGGCCCCTCTGTGCCTGCTTCAGCTTTATCTATGACAAGTACATTATTAACCCGTTCTCGCATTAACTGAAAGGCTATTGCCAGACCACCCTGACCAGCACCTACAATTAGGACGTCTAAAACTCTCTCACCTTCTTTGGTAAACTTTTCTGGAACCCACTCATTTAGAGGATAACCAATAATACTTAAATCGTGCTTTAAACGCTGCTCTAAGGCACCAAGTCCCAAAACCTTCATTGTTTTATTTCCTAATCCAAATTCGGCATCACTACAAATCAAGTGCTAAAGCGTGCCCACCTTGAATAGCAGCGAGAAGGTTTCTTGGCGACCGGCAGTCTCCAATTCGATGCAAATTGATTCCCGATATTTCTGGAGCAAGATCATCTGTCGATATTCTGGGAGTAGAGTAAACCACCAAATCTACTCCACTGATTTTGGTTTCAACATTACTAAAGGGATTTTTTAATATTAATTCATTCGATGAGAACCCAATAGTTTCTTGAGCTGGCCGTATATCAATATCAGCTGAATATAAGCGTCTAAACACACCTATCGCACTACAATGATTGACATTACCCGCTAAACGGGGACGCGATGTTACAAGAAATACCTTATTGAAGTTTTGGGCCAATAAGTCAGCAACACCGTAAGTGGCCGCACTGAAGTCTTCATCAATTAACACTGCTTTTTTACCAGTATATTGATCAAAATTGCTAACGAAGTCGCGCGCAGAGATGACTTGATCGTTATTATTCAGCCCTTTAGGTTCACGCTGAATAGATCCGGTGGCGAGAACCACCTCATCAGCACCAAATTCAATAACGTCAGAACTTGTTGCCCTATGATTTAAAACGTATTCAACACCATAAGTATTGCCTTGATAGACTTGGTAATCAATAATTTTCGCCATCTCAGACCTTCCTGGTAGCGTTGATTCTGCTATTAAACTACCACCAAGGTGCTGGGATGCGCAAAATAAAGTAACACCATGACCACGAGCAGCCGCTACCCAAGCAGCCTCTAAGCCGGAAGGCCCACCTCCTAAAACCAAGATCCGCTTCGCGAATTCAGCTGTTTTTAGCCGATAAAAAGCTTCATTTTCTTTTCCCAAATAAGGGTTATGGTGCTCTGTCAATGGCTTTCCAAGATGGATTTCCCCCCAAGCAAAGTTATCAAAAACACACGGCCTTATATTTTTTATATCGCCTTGGCGCGCTTTTTTTGGCAGAGCCGGGTCACTAATAAGCGCTCTTGACATTCCCACAAGATCACCGTTCCCTTTTGCTATAACCTCTTCCGCTACT
>PAQA01000050.1 GCA_002709155.1 Rhodospirillaceae bacterium | reverse complement strand
TGCGCCCCTTTCGTGTCTCCGATGTGATTTAAAGGAGCAAGGATATTGCTAGAGAATTTTCCGGCCTCTTCCAGAATTTGATCGGTTAAATTTTTGTCTATTCCCTCAAAACCGGGTAGCTTAGTTATCTCATTTAGGCCAACCACATGGTTTAGAACAAAACGCATGTCTTCAAGCGGTGCGTTGTAAGGAGTCATTTGATCAATATCCCTTGGTATCTTTGAAAGTAGCCAATTAGTGTCCTAACCTAAGTTTGGTAATGTGTCTACAATCATGTTTGTTTTCAACGATTTACAGTCATCCTAGGTTTTTTTTGGAATCGCGGGCGTATTTCCAAACCGTAATTTTAAAGTTTAAAAGAGATCTCTTAATGCATTAACCCAACGCGTTGTTAACTGGATCATTTTTGTGTCCAATGGTAATGGCTGAGAAGAAAATTTTGCGACAACTAATTCTTTCTCTATGTCTACAAATAAGTGTTGCCCATGAACACCAAGACCAAAGATTATTTTTGTATCCTTACCTATTCTCTCCGCGTACCATTTGGAACGATAACTCATATCCATCGACGGATAGTACTGCGCAAAATCACCCTTGTCCCATGCTTGTTTACTGCCATTACATTTAATATCGGTTATCCAATCTGATGGTATTATTTGTCTATCGTTATATACCCCGTTATTTACGATAAGTTGCCCTGTAATGGCCAGATCCCTTGCAGTTGAGCTCATGCCTCCTGCAACCCGGGGTGCACCCAGCCTATCAACCGTTATACTAGCTGGATATGTTGCGCCCATTGGCTTCCATATTAATTCCGCCATTAGATCTGCATATCTAGAACCAGAGGCTTTTTCTATTAACCAACCTAGCAAGTCGGTATTTGGTGACACATAGTGAAAGTTTCCGCCATGGGGTCCATAGGACTCTGTTAATGAATTATAAAAAGATCTTAAATCCCTTTCGGGTTCATTCTTAGCGACCGGATTCCAGTTCGTGGCTTTACGGTATTCTATTATTTTTCCCTGAGTTGCCAAATAATCTTCTTCAAATACAACACCTGTTCGCATGTCTAACAGTTGTTGGATTGATACGCCTTGATAGGCGGTGCGTTCCAACTCGGGTAAGATATCTGTAGCTAGCTGATTGGGTTTAAAAAGATTCTGATCGATAAGAATACCGATCAGGAGACCCAGAAGAGATTTAGAGACAGACATAAGAATGTGCTGACTACTTGCGGTCATTCCTGAAAAATACTTCTCCTCGATAATTACTCCCGATTTAAGGATGACAAGTGCATCTGTATGAGTGGTTTCTAGAAATTGTTTATGATCAATATATTGATTGTCGACTCCTTTTATATTGATATTTCTTAAGTCCATTTCTTCAGTTCTGAAATTTTGGATTGCAATTGGATCATTCAATATCGTAGCTGACGGGACTATTTCTCCCACATGATGAAACGCCCAAGAATTGAAGGGAGCGGTCCTCCAATTTGAAAGCGTGACTTGCTGCTCGTGCGGATTAGGAAAATTCTTCATCAATTCGGACATTTTATCCCCACCTCAGATTACTTTTCCAGGGTTCATTATTGAATTTGGATCAAGGGCAGTTTTAATCTTCTGCATTACTTGCAAAGCTGTTTCGGTCTTATAGTGGGTAAGTTCTTCTCGCTTCAATTGCCCTATTCCATGTTCTGCGCTAATTGAGCCTCCGTATTTGTGTACTGTGCGATGAACCGCCTCATTAATTTTATCCCAGTTATCTATGAAGTCCTCTGTTTTTCCTAGCTCGGGCTCTGCTACATTGAAATGTAAGTTGCCATCGCCGGCGTGACCAAACGCGATAAGCCTCGCTTCAGGTTCTACCTCTAGTACGGCATTCCAGGCGGTCTCATAGAATTCTGGAATTACGGAGATTGGCACTGAAATATCGTGTTTAATAGAGGCACCTTCTATTTTTTGTGATTCTGTGGCGTTTTCTCGAAGTGACCAGAAGGCTTGTCTTTGACTTTCAGATTGTGCCAGGGCCGCATCTAGTATTAAACCATCGTCCATAGCTTTACCTAAAATAGTCTCAAATCTGCTGTAAAGTTCGCGACTATCTTCTGCAGTTGATACTAATTCCAATAATACATAGTGTTGGTAACGTTGATTGAGCGGATCTTGGCTGTTGGGAATGTGCTTCAGCACTAAGTCCATAACGAGCCTAGATATTAACTCAAACGTTTCAACACAATCACCACTTTCAGTCCTCGCTCTATTTAATAACTCGATGGCTGAAGAAACGCTGCTGACAGCACAATAGGCTGCATAAATCCCCCGCGGCTTTGGAAATAGTTTCAAGACTGCTGCCGTTATTATTCCCAAAGTTCCTTCTGAACCAAGGAATAGGTGTTTAAGATCATAACCTGTATTGTCTTTTCTTAAAGCATGCAGACCTTCCAATATCTGCCCATCTGGAAGAACTACCTCAAGACCTAGTACAAGTTCCCTTGCATTGCCATATCGTAGAACATTTGTGCCGCCTGCATTCGTTGCAAGATTGCCACCTATCATGCAACTTCCTTCAGCGGCTAGACTCAAAGGAAAATATCTATCTGACTCACTTGCGATTTGTTGGAGTTTTTGCAGGATGCAGCCGGCTTCGACTGTCATTGTATAATTATTTTTATCGAAATCTCGTATTCTATTCATTCGCGAAAGGCACAAAACAATCGATGGACTACTCTCGAGGGGAACAGAACCCCCACACATACTTGTATTACCGCCCTGCGGGACGATTGGCATCATTGCTTGAGCGCAAATTTTTACAATATCAGCTACTTCTTGCGTTGTTTTGGGATAAACTACTAATTCTGCTCTGCCTTTGTATATACCTCTCCAATCAACCACATGCGGTTGCATCGAAGCTGGTTCTGTTATGCAGCCGCTTGGACCGATGATTGTTTTAATTTTATCTAGCGCCTCCAGCTGAGCAGCCGTTAATTCATATGTTTCGTCTCTGGCGTCACTCAAACTTGGCATCGCAATTTTTCATCCCATCTTGGTTTCAAATTGTCGTGTATAGATAACAGAAAATGCTTTGTCCTATCAACTGCGTAAAGGTTTATCTAGGAGCTGCTGCCCGTTTTAATCGATCGTTGATTGCGATTCCTAGTCCATACTCTGGTATTGGCGCAACTGCGATCCCTGTAATATTATTCTGATCTAGGTCTCGTAGCATTCGGAATAGATTTGCTGCAGCTTCGTTTAGTTCTCCGATTGCGCTTAAGTTTTTTGATCCTGCGATTGAATTTTCTCCAAATCCTAAGAACACCTCACCAGGTTTTATACATGATGCATTTAGTCTGACTTTACAATTCGGCGCATAATGACTTTCCAGCATACCAGGTGCAGTAATCTTCGCCAATTTACTTGCCAGGATAATAGGGCCAAAATTATTTTCTATGTCTATCTGAGTAATGGAGCCAGGCCTCAGTATTGTGGCGTTGGGTCCCGAAACATCTAGAACGGTGGACTCTAAACCTACTCTGCAATCGCCGCCGTCTAAAATGATATCTAATTCATCTTGGAATTCATTTATAACATCTTCTGCTCTTGTTGGGCTTATCTTCCCTGATTTATTTGCGCTAGGTGCTGCTATTGGACGATTAGTTAGTTTTATAAGTTCATTGGTAATGGGATGATCCGATACTCTTAAAGCAACGGTAGAAAGACCTGCTGTCGCTAACCACGATATGGGGCAACCTCTTTTTCTATTTAAAATGAGGGTCAGCGGCCCGGGCCAGAAACGCTTAGCAATTGCTAGTGCGTTTTTTGAGAATATACCGTAATGTTGTGCTTCCTCAAGGGATCTTACATGAGTAATTAATGGGTTGAATTCTGGACGTCCTTTAATCTCAAATATTTTTGCAACGGCAGAATCATTGGTGGCATCAGCACCAAGACCATATACCGTTTCAGTCGGGAAGGCTGCCAACTTTCCTTCTCGAATTTTAATTGCAGCATGGGCGATTTTTTCTTGCATAGAAGCGTCTGCGATCATTGTAAGCTAATCCAAAATTAGGAATAGACCCGTCCCAGTTATTTCATCCTAAAACAGAATTTTAAATGAAATTAGTTTAAAGTAGGTTTTTTTTTAGTTATACTGTTGTTTAATAACAAATAAACAATTTTATCAAATAAACCGCATTATCTACTGGGAACCGTATACAAATTTCTAGCAATCATTAAAGCCAAAACGTTTTAAAAATGAGCTGAACCGTGTTCTAGGGGATTATTTCATGGAACCTCCAATCTGGCCGACTGTCTTGGATCACGTTTGTATTAAGACATCTGACGCCAAGGCCATGCGAGACTTTTACCGCGATGCCCTAAGCATGCGAGAAATAAGACTGACTAAAACTTCTTGGTTGCTAGAGTGAGTGGAGAGACGACTCATTCTCTCTGAGGGGGCTTCTAGGAAGATCGGCTATAGTGGGTTTCGAGTTTCAAATGATACTAAATTGATTTCTCTTCGCAAAGCTATAGAGGCACAGGGTGCTACCCTAGTAGAAAACCCTTCCCCTCTATTTCAACAGGTGGCATTTGCAGTGGTTGACCCGGATGGAAATAAAATTTCTTTTGGGGTGAAGTCATCAGTTGATTCAAAATCTGAGGGATTAGAGGGGCGGTTACAGCATGTAGTCGTAGCAAGTGCTGGCCTCGATAAAATGATCGATTATTACCAGACAGTGCTGGGTTTTCTTCCCTCCGATCACGTTATAAATGATGATGGTAAAATTACAGCTGCGTTTTATAGATCTGATCCTGAGCACCATACTTTTGCAGTGTTCGCGGCTGCAGAAAAAGCCTTTGACCACCTGGCGTTTGAGACACCATCTTGGAACTATATTCGCGATTGGGCAGATCGCTTAGCTTCCTTTGACATTCCAATCTGGTGGGGGCCGGGGCGACATGGGGCTGGTAATAATTTATTCTTCATGATCTTGGATCCCGACGGTTAATAAGGTAGAATTTTCAACCGAGCTGGAGCAGATGGATTTCAATCATCCAGTCAGACACTGGCCTCATGATCGACGCACGCTTAACTTATGGGGAAACGCCTGGATGCGGACTGAAGATTAACTTCTATTCTAGTTGCCGCTAGCGATAAACCAACCATTTAAAAAATTAGGTTTCGCATATTGAAACTGGGTGCCATCAAAACCAGTCATTTTGCCTCCTGCTGCAATTAAAACGGCGTGTCCTGCCGCAGTATCCCATTCCATCGTAGGTGCTGTTCTTGGATAAATATCGGCATTTCCTTCTGCAATTAGACAGAACTTAAGAGAAGACCCTCTTGAGATAGATTTTTCAACTTTAAGCTCTGATATAAAAGTTTCTAATTCGGGACTGCGATGTGATCGGCTAGCAACAACGGTTATCTTCTGATGATTGGCTTTTCTAACACCTATCTTCTGCTGGACACTATCTTTAATTTTGAGTGCACCATCAGCAAGAGATCCTGCCCATACGCACTTATCCACAGGAGTTGAAACCACACCCAAGGTTGGTATTCCCGATTGAATTAGTCCAATATTTACCGTAAAATCTCCATTGCGATTGATAAATTCCTTTGTTCCATCCAAAGGGTCGACAAGCCAAAATGTACCACCACTAATATCGGGTATTTGTCCCATTGCCACACGTTCCTCCGCTATGATTGGAATGCCTGGTGTTAAACGCGTTAAAGCAGGGATGATATAATCCTCAGCGGCCTGGTCGGCGGCTGTCACTGGAGAGCCATCTGATTTTTGTATGATAGAAAACTGGTCATGATAGAACCGTAGAATTATGTTTCCGGCATAAAGTGCAATTTCTGCAACGTCGTCTATTATTCCCGAATATGACATTATGATTCCGCAATCAAAAAAGAGTTACCGTTTATTCACATAGATCGTTATAATCATAAGCTAGTGGGATGTATGTGAAAATTTGTGTTGAAAAGCGATAAATGTGTGGTCGATATACTCTTTCAGAAGCACCAGAAGTTCTCAAGTTACAGTTTCAATTTGATACCTCACTCAATATCGAGCCTCGCTACAATATAGCTCCAAGTCAGTTAGCCCCAGTTGTGATAAAGAATCAATCTGGACGAGAGATTTCCATGTTTCAATGGGGGCTCGCTGCTAAAGGGAGGCCGCATGGACCGCTATTAAACAGTTTAATCAATGCGCGGGCAGAGTCTCTTCTGGATAGGCCATCATTTAAGGAAGCTTTTTTAAACCGCCGTTGCTTGGTTATTGCCGATGGGTTTTATGAGTGGAAAACCGAATACAAGACGAACCAGCCATATAGGATCCATTTAAAAAATAATATGCCTTTTGCATTTGCAGGAATTTGGGAGAGAAGCCAGACAGACAATAACGGAGCACCAAAGCCGAATAAGTTTGCCATTGTCACTACCTCAGCGGTTTATTCTATAAGCCAAATACATAATCGGATGCCTGTAATATTGAACCCAGATGATTATGAAAGCTGGCTAAATGGAAATGTAAATGGATTAGAGATAATAAAAAAATCGAGCTTACATAATGATTTGGACCTAGATTTCTATAAGGTCCCTCCAGAGGTAGGTAACATAAACAATGACTCGCGCGAACTTCTCAAGGAATACGACCCGCCTCAATTAGCGCTATTTTGAATAATAATGAGAGCTGGTAGTTGGTTCCTCATCCCGACGGTATTTTATGGAAATGAGTTAAATATAGGCTCGGTGACTTGTTGAAATACCAAAGGGAAATTAAAATATAAGAAAGTCCCAACTACAGAGAATGATGAAAAGAAACATATTAAGGCAATCACAAGAATTAGTGTGCGATGTCTTTTCTTTTTTATATCTGATTTTGAGAGAGTAGTGTTAGCCTCTGCGGTCTGAGTGATATTTTCGCTTGCGTGTCTTTGGGACGCGACATTATCAAGCGTTTCACAAATAATTTCTATGAAAGATTGGTTAACATAATTCGTATTGACCAACAAAATTACTTTATTCATCCAGCGTTGGCGCGAATTATCGAAAGAGTAGTGAATAATTCGAAATTTGCCACTAAGTTCAATTCTGTAATTTAGGGCAAACTCCTTTTGAACTTCTGTTAAGGAACTTGATTTCTTAACATTTTCCCAAGTGTAGTTCTGCATTTTTTGGAAGAGAAAATAACTTGCTCTTAAGAAATTTTTTATATCGCCTTCATTTACCATTGGTGGTTCTGTTGTATCAAAAGTGCCGCATCGGAGCTATTTATAGGGCGCGAAAAATAAAACCCCTGAGCGAATTGACAACCCAAAGCGGATAACTGAGCATCCTGTTCGCGGGTTTCTACTCCCTCGGCAATCACATCAAGTTTCAAATTATGCGCTAGCATAATTATTGTTCGAATAATTTCCATATTGCGGAAGTTTCGGCTCATATCGTGGACAAAAGATCTATCAATCTTCAGGGTGTCGATAGGGAATGTATGAAGGTAGCTAAGCGATGAATAACCCGTTCCAAAATCGTCTACGCAAACCTTTATATTTAAATCTTTTAATTGGTTCAGCATGCTTACAGAGCGTTGGGCGTTTTGCATAAGAGCACTCTCTGTTATCTCTATTTTTAAAAACTCTGCATCGAAACCCGATTTCTCAATATTTTCAACTATTCCTTCCACTAAATTAGGGTCGGAAAATTGCCGACTGGATAGATTTATACTTATTTCGAGCTGGTCTTCTTTCTTTTTGCTTTTGTTCCACGCCGCTATTTGTTTGCATGCTTTCCCCAATACCCACTGTCCCAAGTCGTATATAAGGCCTGTTTCTTCTGCAAGCGGGATAAACTCGTTTGGTGATATCACGCCACGACTTCGATGGCTCCATCTTAATAGAGCCTCGAATCCAGATATAGTACGATCCCGCATCGATATAATGGGTTGGTAGTGAAGCTCCATTTCGTCGCGATCTAACGCTCGTCTGAGATCGGTATCTAGGTCGATTGGTGAAAGACTAGATTGTCTAAATTGTGGTTGGAAAACAATGCTTTGAGATTTACCGTCACGTTTTGCACGATACATTGCTAATTCTGAGTCTCTAAGAATTTCTTCTGGGGTCTTATAATCATTATCTGAATGTGCGATACCCATTGATGCCGATGCAAAAACTTCTCTGTCTCCTAGAAAAAAGGGTTTGGAAAATGAATTTTGTATGTCTTTCGCTATTACTTCAACATCCGTTACACTATCGATGTCCTGGAGTAATATAGAGAACTCGTCGCCGCCAAGTCGAGCTACTGTATCGCTAATTGGAATTGTCTCCTTTAAACGCGCCGATATCAACTGCAAGAGCTCGTCTCCATGGATGTGTCCAAGACTTTCATTGACAAGACGAAAGCGGTCTAAGTCGATAAATATTATAGCAAACGAAGTCTTTGGATATCGTTTACGTCTAACAAGGGATTGGCGGATACGATCCAAAAGAAGTGTTCTATTTGGAATACTTGTTAGAGTATCATGAAGAGCGTCGTATATCATCTGTTCTTCATTCGATTTTCTTTCACTCACATCTGTCTGTGATCCTGCAAACCTTGTTGCCCTCCCACTGGGTGTTCTAATGGCCAATCCCTTTGCCATCATCCAAAGATAATTATCGTTGAAATGCCTTATTCTATATTCGATTTCAAAATGAGATGTAGTGCCTTCCATATATGCATCTATCGATGCTCTTACTCGGTCATGATCTTCCGGGTGGATCCGACTCAACCATTCATCGGGAGTATCACTGATCTCATCCTCATTAAAGCCCAGCATCTTTTTCCATCTGTCAGAATAAAATATTTTATTTGTTTTCAAGTCCCAATCCCAAAGACCGTCATTGGACGCCCGCATAGCAAGAGAATAACGTTCCTGGTTTTGACTTAAATATTCTCTGTTCTGTCTACTCAAATGATTTACTCCCAGATGCTCGAGAGCATTATTATTAGCATACGTCGATAGGCACTCCGTGTGAAAACAAAGGATCGAGTTGCTTTAGTTCTCAAGCGGCGAGCTATACCAATTAGAAATTTCTTTTTCAAGATACCAGCATTTGCGACATGTTGTCACTGAAATCGAGAGTTTTCTGAAGAATTTTGATTTCTAATCATTTCTGCACAATAGTTATCACTGCCAAAGCATGTTAGCGGCGAGGTTCGGTTTTTGCCTCAGTGACAGTTTTGTTGTTTTTTTAAAATAGATTGGTAGCACGGCAAAGCACGCAGATTAATTTTAAGGCATGGTATCAACCAGAAAAAAACATAGTTAAATGTCACTAAAACATGAGGTAATCTGAAGCATTTCATTGAGCAAAATTCACTAGTTCCATAGAGGAATTATGGGTAATTTCACCGTTCATTTTGTCTATTTGTATTAGCGTTTCTGTGAAACTCATTTATATATAGGTATCAATACTAATTATTACTTAATAACCCAAAAGTAAATCGTTGAGGAGTTTGGGAATGGCTGAAGCTTACGAACTGTCGGCATTGGAAGCACGACAGAAAATTAAGGAAGGCACGCTGACTTCTGAAAGATTAATACAATCATGTTTAGAGCGCATTAATCGGCGTTCAGGCGAGGTGGGAGCTTGGACGTTTATTGATCCCGAGTTGGCACTGTTGTCTGCGATTAATTCTGATAAGATTGGAAATCTTGGGTCTCTTGGTGGGTTGCCGATTGGGGTAAAGGATATTATTGATACCAAGACAATGCCTACAACGTATGGATCGTCAATTTATGGATTGAACCAACCGGACAAAGATGCTGCATGTGTGCATAAGGTTAGAGAACATGGAGGCGTTATTTTAGGAAAAACGGTAACAACAGAATTCGCCTGGCGTAATCCGGGGAAGACAAAAAATCCGCATAACCCTTTACATACACCGGGTGGATCGTCGAGTGGATCGGCAGCAGGGGTTGCAGATTTTCAGATGCCGCTTGCCTTTGGGACACAAACAGCAGGTTCTGTGATCCGGCCTGCGTCGTATTGTGGTGTTGTTGGTTTTAAGCCAACCATAGGAACGCATGATAGGTCGGGAGTTAAGGAACTATCGAATTATTTAGATACTGTCGGTGTTTTTGCCAGAAGTGTTGCGGATGTAAGTTTTTTTGATTTCGCGCTGAGGAACGAAGCAATTCCAGATTTATCGATTTTTGATGAGCAGCCCCCAAGAATTGGTCTAATGGTTCCATTTCGGAACGATGCATCCGAGGTCGTTCTCAACAATTTAGAGCAGGTGAGTAAAATTGCAGAAACAAAAGGAGCGACAATCACTGACATACCATCTTCAACTAGTTTTGAAAGATTAGCAGATATACAGACTGTTATTATGCTTGGTGATGCAGGCAAAGCCCTTGAGTGGGAATATGAATTTCATCCCGAGCGACTCATACAGTTTTATAAGGATAGTATTGCCACCGGACAAACAATATCGACAAAGGGCTTGGCTGCAATGAAGTCTAAAGCGGATGCCGCACGAGAAAAGTATATGGAATTATTTGAAAGAATAGATATCATTCTGACTTTGTCATCGGGCGATGAGGCGCCAAAAGGTTTGGGCTTCACCGGTGATCCGTTATTCAACAGAGTTTGGACATTACTTGGGTGGCCGTGCGTTAATATTCCATTTGGTAAAGGTAGTAACGAATTGCCCTTGGGTGTTCAGGTGATTGGACCTACTGAATCAGATTCTAAAACACTTGCCGCTGCCAACTGGTTAGAGAGTGCTCTTCTCCAGGAATAGTGTTTTTGGCAAAACGGAAACTTTGTTTGTTAAATGTTTGATTGGGACGCAACCGTTAACTTTTCTGGAAAAGTTCTAAATAAAAATGCCCCAACCAATAGAAGGTTTTGATTAATTGTTCTTAGTATCAAGAAATAAGTATCCAAGAATAATGGGCGCTTTAAGCAGCTTTTATGCAATTGGTTTGCTTGTATTGGGGCTTGGGTATTCTTTTTTTTCGGATTCGAATACCTATAAAATAAGTCCTGAATTATCGAAGCCACAGCGAATATCTATAAACAGCAAACCTGAAGAGATATCTTCGAAGTTAGAAAATGATCGCGCCGTTGATACTATTGAAATAAGATTGCAATTAGATGATCCAGATCTCCTAAATAGTGGTGAAAAGATATACCGAACTCATTGCGCTGTCTGTCATGGAATTAATCTAGAGGGTCAAAAAGGGTGGAATATAAAAGATGGGCAAAATAATATACTTGCCCCACCGCACGACGAAACAGGACATACCTGGCATCATTCGGATAAAGATTTATTTTATATAACTAAATATGGTGGCGCTGGCAAAGTGGGCGTCGCATCAGCCATGCCCGGATATGAACAGATACTGAGTGATAAAAAAATTATTTCGGTTTTGTCTTTCATTAAGAGTACTTGGCCAGTCCAAATTCGACTTCAACACGATCAAATCAACGAACAGACAGTCAAAAAATGATAATAAAACTAAAGCCAAACCATGTTAACTTTCTAGTTTTCATCCTGATAGGTTTCATTGGATTTATAGTGCTTGTTCCCGCAGTCCAGTCGGATCAAGAATGGCAAAAATTAGTTGATAAAGCAGGGGCTGCTTATGAAAAAGGAGATTCGACCAAAGCCCTAGACCTCCTTAAAGGCGCTGTTCAACTGACCGATAGCGGGACGGAAGCTCGTGCGGCCGTTCTAAATAATCTGGCTATTGTTATAGAGGCAAGTGGTGATCTAGACGGCGCAGAAAGCTTATATACCAAGGTTATTGGCCTCTGGGCGGAATTAAAAGGATCAGACCATCCAAATGTTACACGAACACTAGGCAACCTTGCGGATTTGAATCATAGACGCGGCCAATTAGATGATGCCCTTGAGGCTTATAAATTGGCTGTGGCAACTATTGATCAAAACAATACAGTAGAGGCTAAGGAGGTGAAACGAGCAATTTATGTTAGTTATGCTAAATTACTTCGCGAGTTGGGCCGTAACACAGAAGCAGATAGAATTTTACAAAAAGTCTTCCAAAAGCCCAAATAGTTCACAGACGCTCTCTGCCTCTTAAATGCTGAATTTTTCATCGATATAGGACAATAATTTTGTCGTTGACTCACCGATGCCCTGGTCCCCTGTATCTATAATTAACTCGGGGTTTCTGGGTTTCTCGTACGGCGCCGATATTCCAGTAAAATCTGATATCTCGCCATTTCGAGCCTTTACATAGAGGCCCTTTGGATCCCGATTTTCACATATCTCTATATCGGCTTCGATGAAAACTTCATGAAATATGTCACCAGCTATTGCTCTAATTCGATCGCGGTCTTGCTTATACGGTGAAATAAACGCAGTTATAACTAATATTCCGGCCTCAGCGAATAATTTGGCTACTTCACCTATTCTTCGAATGTTTTCTGTTCGGTCTTCTGGGGAAAAACCTAGGTCTGCGGATAGACCAAATCGTATGTTATCACCATCAAGAACGTTCACTTGGTAACCTTTCGAAAATAACTGGTGTTCTGCTTCCATTGCTATAGTAGATTTCCCTGCACCTGATAGTCCAGTTAACCATATTATACCGCCTTTGTGGCCGTTATAAGCCTCGCGGGCATTAATATCTACACGGGATGAGACGGCCATTATATTTTTTGAGGTGACATCATAAAGACCCCGCTGATCTGCATAGCCTTGCATTGAGACGATACCGCCTCCAACTGTCTCATATTCATCTATCAGGACAAACCGGCCGATTCGGTGGTTCTTCTCGAAAGAATCCAGCGCTACCGTGGATTTTGTTCTAAATACAACCTCACCAATGTCATTCTTTTCTAAAAGATCTGCGTCAATTGCTTCGAGGCTGCTTAAATCGATCTTATTTTCAATGGATTGTACCTCCGAAGTATGCTCTGCAGTACCAATCTTTATTTTCAAACGGTCCCCGGCAATGATTGGCTTATTCCCAATCCAGAAAACCTTTCCCCTGAATACATTCGTTTCAATAGGAGCGTCTGTAGAAAGGCTAGCAATGTGACCCCGTTCTATAAATATTTCTTCATTCAAAATTATACCGACTGATTCACCGGCTATTGCTTTTGTTTTTTGGCTTGTTGCATTCCATGCCTCAAAAGATTCTATAGCCGCTCTCTTATTAGAAGGGGTAAATAAAAGTTCATCTCCTATCTTCAATGTCCCACTTTCAATTCTACCTGCAATGATACGACGGTCATCAAACTTATAAACGTCCTGAACAGGGAGCCGCGCGGGTAAGTGATTTGTTGAATTTGCCTCTGGCAATTGATCTAAGGTATCCATAAAACTTGCTCCGGTATACCAAGGCATTTTTTCTGATAAATCAATCAAGCCCTGCCCGTCACGGGCAGAAATAGGTACAACAGCCTTACAGACCAAATCAATTTCTGAGAGATATTCAATTATGTGTTTTTTCAAATGATCAAAAATTCTCTGTGAATATTCAATCAAGTCCATTTTATTCACAACGATAATAAGTTCTTTGAGGCCCAACAATCGCAGCAAATAGCAATGCCGACGCGACTGCTCCTGAATTCCTTCCTCAACATCGATTACTATGACACCAGCATCCGCTTGGGCAGCGCCCGAAATCATATTTTTTAAAAATTCTTTATGACCTGGTGCATCAATAATTAGATAAGATCGTTTTTCCGAATTAAAAAGTACTTGGGTTGTATCTATCGTAATGCCTTGATCCCGTTCCGCCTGTAATGCGTCTAATAGAAAAGCATATTCCAGAGGCATCCCCCGTCGTTCTGACATAGCCTTAACGGCTGCCATCTTACCTTCTGCTAGGCTGTTAGTGTCGTGAAGTAGTCTTCCTATCAAGGTTGATTTGCCATGATCCACATGTCCCGCAATTACAAGGTTTATAGATGGACTGGGATTATTTCCTGAAGTTGGAGCCATCTTTGAAGCCTTACATATAACCGTCGGTTCGAAGTCGTTCAAAAGCATTCTCGCTCTCATGGTCCATGGCTCGCCCCGAACGTTCGGCTATTTTGGTGGACTCTAATTCACTTATTATCTCGTCTACATTACTTGCAGAGCTTGAAACTGGAAATGTGATATCATGATCGCCAAGTGACCGGTATCTTTTCCCTTTATTAGAAAAGTATAGGGGGACAACTGGGATATGCTCTCTTTTTATGTAGCGCCAGATATCTAATTCTGTCCAAGCTAATATAGGATGAACTCTGATATGAGTGCCGGCTGGAAAATCGGTTTTATATTGATCCCAAAACTCGGGAGGTTGCTGTTTGAAGTTCCACTCCGCGTCGGTTCCTCGTGGGCTGAATACCCTCTCTTTCGCTCTAGTTCCCTCTTCGTCTCGCCTTATTCCCGCTATTACAGATTGAAAGTTTTTCTTTTTAATCAGCCGCTTTAGTGCTTCCGTTTTTCGTGCAGCGGATCTAGATGCGGGAGGAAGAGTTGGATCGATCTCTTCTATCGGTGGGCACTCTTCTACAATTAATTTAATATCCCACTCCGCCGTGAATTTTTTCTGAAACTCGTACATTTCCGGAAATTTCTTCCCGGTGTCGCAGAAGAGAAGTGGAAAAGGAATATGTCCAAAAAAAGCTTTTTTTGCTAGCCAAACCATTACATTAGAATCTTTGCCAAGAGACCACAACAATCCTAATTGATCGAATTTAGCGTATGCTTCGCGCAAAATATAAATACTTTGTGCCTCTAACGTATCTAAGCGATCCATGGCTACCAAAATGATAGGGGTTGCGAATAACACTCTTTTCTAAGGTTCGAACTCTAATAAGTCAAAGCTCACTTTAAATTCTTTTCGACTTGTAGCAGTATATACAACTTTGCAGAATGGTAAAAATAGGGCAATAATTCTAGGGAGGTTGATTATGGATCTTGGGATAGCAGGAAAGACAGCAATAGTTTGCGGCTCTAGTAGAGGGCTTGGCAGAGCTTGCGCACAATCGCTCGCCAGGGCAGGGTGCACAGTCATAGTAAATGGAATTGACCCAGAAAGGCTAGCAGCCACTGCCGTTGACATTCGAAAAGAGACGGGTGCTGAAATAATAGAAGTTGCGGGCGATGTGACTACTCCTGCTGGACAGAATGCGCTATTTGAAAAATGTAATGCTCCGGATATTTTGATAACCAACGCGGGTGGCCCGCCGTTTAGAGACTTTAGAGAGTTGGAACGTGACGCCATGCTTAACGGTGTTACCTGGAATATGATTACCCCCATTGAATTAATTCAGC
>PAQA01000049.1 GCA_002709155.1 Rhodospirillaceae bacterium | reverse complement strand
TAAGATCGAAATAAAAAAATTATTTTGTAATTGTAGAAACCTCCCAACCTGGCTTCAGGTCTCCAACTGCCATATCTAACTCGTAATTATTTATCATTTCGGCTGTGCCTTCGTTAACAGCATCCATATGCGAATCAGGATCAGCAATAAAGTAAGTGAAAGCTTGATATGTTTTGTTTCCAAGTAAAACTGTTATTTTTTTGCGGACATAGACGTTATTAGACATGTTTGTGCCTTCGAAACCCTCAAGCGCATCTAGAGTTTTTAGATCATCAGTTTTTATTCTATAGAGCTCACCTCTAATTCTATGACCTTTTCCGCGAACTTCTACCAATGCCGCCATCCGGTGAAGATACGGACAGTTTGGATTGTTGCAACTTGGTTCGTATGGAACCACCAACGGAAATGACTGTCGGGTTTTAGCCTCACCTAAACATTCGCTTAAAATATCTTTATGTGCTTCGTAGTTGGGAAAACCTCGTTTTAAACTGCCGTAAGTAAAGTATAGCTCCCCCTCGGTATTATTGAACTTGACGTATTGGTCATTGATTAGAGCGTTTACGGGTTCGATGTTATGTTGCTTAGCCCAATCGTTCAGCCGCTCTTTTATTTCTGTTGATATTTCGACTTGTTCCATAAAATCTATGCTGTGCGAGATATCAGCCCCAGCCTCTAGCAGTATATTGACTGCTTCCAAGGAATTACTCATCATTGCTACATGCATTGCGGAAAAATAATAATCATTGCGTAAATTTACATTGATTCCCCGCTTTATTAATTCCCTCATTGGTTCAATGTCAGGTATTCCTCTTTCAATACCAGACTCGGTTACTTCGCCCTCTCCACCGGCGGCATAATGTAATAAAGAGTCCGCGTTTTCGTTATCTAGAATATTAACGCCAACAACACCTTCGTCGATGGCTCGATAAATACGCTTCCATTCTAATGGGTCGTCGGAGGCCGCTGCAGCCTTTCCCCATCTCATAATAGTTTGTGCATGATCATCCAGTCCGGAAAAAGCTTCATCCAAGGAAGACATAATCTCATCAACCGTCGCCATCATACCAGTTCCCATTCTACCATTTGATAAAATACCAGACCGAGGGCCTTCTATTTGTGCCCCTAATCGTTTGAGGGCTGAAACGTTATTTTGAGTTGTGATATTATTCCACATGTTGGTGTTACATGCAGGACAAAGTATCACAGGCTTTTTCTGATATTGCCAAGCCACAAATACAGAGCTCAATAAATTATCTGCCACTCCATTTGCTACTTTGCCCATTGAATTACAGGAGATAGGTGCAACAATTACGCAGTCTGCCCAATCACATAATGCTAAATGTGCTGCCCGCACAGGCATGCCAAACTCGGTATAGCGAAAATTCCATTCATCATCGTCACGATATATATCGCTGGGGCGCAGTTTTTTGAGAATTCTTTCCATTCCAAAATCTTTAAAAAATGTCTCCGAAGAAGGAGTTGGCACAAGCTTTACATTGTGTCCAGCATTTGTAAGCCGCTCGACCAATTCTGGTATTTTATCTGCTGCTGATGAACCGCAACAACAGAGCAATATATTGTGCGCACCGTCTCGAGGCTCTACCAATCCACCTTTGGGGTAACTAAAAATGTTATTATCCAGACTTGGTGTTTCGTTTCTCAATAAAACAGGCAGACCCTCTGCTTTGATCAAATTTTGCAACTGACCGTTACGTACCATTGTCATTATGTCATCGATTTCGCCAAGGCAGCGTCCTTTGAAATACAAATAAGGTGGCTTTTCTTTGCCACTATGGACTGTAAGTTTTTTCCTTAAATTGAGGGTATACAGATCAAAACCGCTAATATCTACTTTATGGATTTCCGTAACCCCAATATTGCTCATCACGCTGCCAAGCATGTATGACCATGGGTCATCATTGTTATAAAATAAAACAATTTTATTGTTTGAAATTATATAATTAAAATCTAGAGGGTTTTCCTCAGGATTTGTTTTCTCTATTCTCAAAATGCTTGGGATGGATTTTTCCTGCAGACCCCTGAAAACTTTTGATCGAGGCGCTCTCCAAATCTGTGATGAAGCGGGGCTCATGTCCGCTAAGATGACAACATCATTTTCATAAAGATAATCGATACAGGCGACCCAAAACTCTTTTAATGGCGCTGTTTCTCTATATTGATTATTACTCTCGCCCACCGCTTTATGCCCTAAGACTTCGTTGTAGTCGATATTCACCAAAAAATGAGCATTAGCATTATTAGAAATTTTTAATAATTGAGTCTTAAACCATCCCTCTTTTGTCTCATCGGTCGCTTGGTCGTAGAAATGGTTGGTGCAATTAACATCGGAGAACTCAGATCCTGTTAAATACTTATTAGCGATATTTGTAAGCTCTTGGGCGGTCGTTTCGATAGATAATGCTTCTGTGTAGGAAATATTAGCAGCATATAGTATTTCATCCACGTCAATCGCATGATTGTCTAAAAAACTTAATCCCATCGATAATACATACAAACTATTTAGGTTAGTGCTTGCTCGACCAAATATATGTCGTCGTTTTTCCGGTGTTAAGTCTATGTACTGTGTACAGTTTACTGGAAAGCAATCGCTTTTAGCTAATGCATCTAGTCGCACATCAACATCTTTCTTAATAATAAATCGCATAAGTCCACGTGCACGTTGCGCGCTACTATCATGGTCCGAGATAGAGCTGTAGAGCCGTTCTATGGAGGTCACCCAGATCTTTCCGTATTTTTCTGGGTGCACATCCATCATATGAACAAGGCCAGTACTTTTATTACATTTTGCGATTAATGCAAAATGGCCACCTTTCAATTCAGGATTTCCATGTGCAATACCAACATTGAAATTGGCTACCAAAATATCACTATCACCGCCAACGTTATTAGACTCCGCGATAGCTTTAAATAAATCTTCATTTTTAACTACGCCTTCATCGAAATAATATAATTCTACGCCAATTTCGTCTCTTAGACCCTCTGCATATATATGGCTGGACGCAACGTCATATAGCTCTCCGATGGTCATACCGTCATTAACTACATACGACACCGGTAGTGCACAGCTTTTGAAAATATCATTTACATCAGTTTGAAACCCTAATGCAGTTAGACTGAGGGCAGCTGCGGTGATATTGCAACAATTGATAGGTTGTTGAAACTCATGAAGGTGCATATTAACGAGATCACCAAACAAACGCCCTATGCATTGATCTTTAATGTCATTTGGTAAGTTTACCCAGCTCGTTTTTGATATGTAACCCAATCGTGTTTGCTCTATTGCTTTAGCGCTCAACTCAATATTCGGATCGTCTAGTAACAAATATTCTTCGTAAAAATAGTCGGACGAATTTGCTGTTGCTATTTCGCTATCATTCAAAAAGAGTCCAATAGAGCCCTTTAGAACTACATACATTCCGCACGGATCTAAAATATCACCTTCCTGTACTACGATGGCTTCAATAGAATTATCAAATACTTTTTTTTCACTATCCTTCCGTAAGCCCAATATTGAATTGAGAACTGTAGCTTTCTCAGATGAGTTAAGAATTTCAAAATTTTCCAATGTCGCAGCCTTTTTCCCAATAAATGATAAATTTAAACTTTGATTTATATTATTTTCCCAAGATAAGTATTTTAGGTGCGATGATCCCTGATTTAATGAGTTGCGCCATATTTCTAATTTTTTGTTTGCCTAAGTCGCCCATTAAAAGATGAGGGCCGACTGGGGGCAAACCTTTGGAAGAACTGATATTAACTGACATTTTTTCGAAGAAACCATTGGCAAAATGGGTCTTATCGTCTTCATGCCTTAGAGAAAACCCCGCCTTTATCAATGCAGATTTGTAATCTGCTACTGAAGCAATAGCACTTCCGTCTTTCTCTACCGCCCAAGGTAACGGGTATTGAAGTTCACAATTCCGAACGAGCATGACATCATAAATTCCGAACACCCCACTCGGCTTTGTAACTCTGAACGCTTCTGAGAACAGTGTATCTTTGTCTGCGATATTCATCCCCACATGGATCATATAACTGACATCAAAGCTGTTATCGGCGAATGGGATGTTGAGGGCGTTCGCCTCTATCAACTTTACGTTATCAGATAATCCGACTTGGTCAGTAAGTGAATTGCCGGTATTCACGAAATCTGCGGTGAGATCAATGCCAGAAACTTTACAGCCAATTTCGCTTGATAGTAAACGTGCGGGTCCCCCTATTCCGCATCCAATGTCCAATACAGAACTCGATGCGCTAATAGATAACTTCTCTGCCAGCATTAATGTGCCTTCCGACCCACCAATATGAAATTCATCAACAGAAGATAAATCAGACTGTGTTAATTGATCCTTATCGATACCAAGCTGTCCCAGGCCTGTGTATATTTTTTCTAAAAGATCTTTGTTGGCATAATGTTTAGAAACAGTTTGTTCGAGCAACATCGACAAAATCCAGTCTAAAATTTAAGTTTAAAAAAGTAAGCTAGGTGCAAGTTTTTATAAAGAATAAAAATATAAATTTATCAGAACAATTGGGAAGTCGCTATTGCTTCAGCAGCAGATTACAAATCTGCATTTATACAGGCGGGGTTTTCTCTAAGGCATGAAGACGATAAGACACATTTTCCAATATTTAGATTTTAAGTCTCAGCGGATATGTGGTCTTTTCTCCATGTCTATTATCGAGGGGACTGGATTGGTTTTTTTGTCATATTATTTATTGGCATTTATTTTGTTTCGATTTGGAGTAGCTCGTGAAATTAAAAAAAGTTTTAGTGACTGGGGCTGGTGGTTTAATGGGCGACTACGTCATTCAAGAATTGAAAGATAGGTTTCAGCTGTCCGGGCTTGATATTTTGCCAGATAAAAATGGTTTGCCGCATATTCAAGATTCTATTTTGAACGTTGACGCTGTTAAGGCCGCATGCGAGGGAATGGATGCGATAGTGCAAATTGCTGCCATACCGAATATATGGAGTGGCTCCGGCAGTGAAATTATTCATACTAACGTAACGGGGACGTGGAACGTATTGAGGGCAGCTCAGGAAGCAGGGGTAAAGCGAATTATCTTAACGTCGAGTGACTCTGTAATTGGATATACTGTTCTCTCGGGGTCTATGATCCCTCCATCGTATCTACCAATAGATCATAATCATCCCCGCCGCCCAACGGATCCGTATGCTCTGAGTAAAAAGTTATGTGAAGAAATGGCAAAAAGCTTTGTTGATGATGACGCTTTTGAAGTTGTTGTTATGCGACCGGTTTTTGTTCTTTATCCAGAATTTGAAGCGGAAGTGAGGGCTCGTGCTGCAGACCCTAAAGGATATAAAGGTCCAGTTTCTAGCGCGGGAAAACCCCCAGGGGGTGGCGCTATGTGGCACTATGTTGATCCAAGAGACCTTGCTGTAGCTTACAGAAAAGCTTTAATCATGGACGAACCAGGATTTGGCCCATACTTCATTTGTGGTCCAACTATCTTAGCACCGGATGAAACTTTAAAAACTTTACGTCACAAGACGGGTGTTGATATCGAAGTTAAAGACGAAAATATCTATGAACTAGCTCCATTTGCGCCTCTCTATGATCTAACTCATGCAGAGATAAATCTGGGATTTAAGGCTGTGCATGACTTGAGAGAGCAATATGATTTATATGGGTGACACTGAATAGATTTCTTATAAATTGAAGCCTAAGTGAGATTGAGTCGCATTTAAGTTGACAGAATTAGTCGAATAGGGTTTCATTTTTAGTGATGTTTAAAAAAAACGGTTATTTTATGATAAGTTTCCGTAAAATCTGTTTGTTTATTTTATTCGCTTGGCTGTGTTTAGCGATAATAGTTAACGTATTTGGATTCAAACTATTTTTTCCGCTTCAAATTGGTATTAGTCCAGAAGAAGAGGTTCACCGACTGAACGCCATGCGTTTTGGAGCAAGCTGTCTGCTAGCGTTAATTCTATTTAGATATTTGGTAGAGTTGCGGCCTTTACCGTCTTTGGTTGCAGTATTTTGGTTTGGCGTTTTTTTTATTATTGGAGGTATTATATACGCAATAAAACTCGATATAGCGTTAGACAAACTTTACTATTTAATAGCAGTAGCTGTTCTACTAGTTCTTATTAGATTGGAAATAATGCAAAAAAAGAGGGAAAGTGAAGCGAGTTTGTATAAGCGAGACCATTTTTGACTGTCACTCTTATATTTATAAAGTTGCGTGCGCGTTTTCAGTCGACAATTAGTGTTATTTTGCCGAAATGCTCGTTAGCTTTCATTTTGGCCAGGGCATCATTTACATCTTCAAGTTTAAAGCTTTGATCAATAGGAAGTGATAGCTTTCCTGCTTCAATATCCTTTCCGAGGTCTTCTTGAACTTCTTTTGTAATCGCGCGAATTTCTTCAATGGAACGCGTCCTAAATGTGACACCTATATATTGAATTCTTCGAGCCGCATGGAGGTCGAAATCGAAGTTGCCGTTAAAACCACCGAGGCGACCAACATTGATAATCCTGCCCATAATAGCTGTCGCTTTTAGATTGTCATTGGCGACGTAGCCGGAGAGTTGGTCTATTATGATATCAACACCTTTACCATCGGTCGCCTCAAGAACTGTATCGGCCCAAGTGGGATCTTTAGAGTCCACTGCTAAGTCTGCGCCAAAATCTCTTAGTTTAGCTCTGCGTTCGGAATTGGTTGATGTCCCAATAACTGTTTTTGCGCCTTTTAATTTTGCAATTTGGAGGGCCATTAGTCCAACCCCTGAGCTTGCGCCTTGAATTAGTATGGTTTCTCCAGGTTGGATCTTTGCATTTGTTACAATTGCATTATGCATCGTGTAAAGCGCGACGGGAAGCGTAGCTGCTTGTTCGAAGTCCATGTTGGCATCTGGTATTGGTACTGTTCTACCCCAGTCAGCAAGAGCATAATCCGCCCAACTGGCTGTGCCGTGACACATAACTCGATCGCCTTCCTTCATTCCTTTAACCTCTGCCCCAACAGCTGCAATTTCTCCGGAGAACTCCTGTCCTACAATAGTTCCAGCACCTCCAATAGCTCCATGGGCCATGCCACTCGCGACCATCAAATCGGCACGGTTCAATCCACACGCTCGCACTCGCACAAGAACCTCATGCGGTTGTGGCTCTGGCTCAGCTACATCTTTAATTTCTACACCGTTTTCAGTTACGACTGCTGCTCTCATAGTAAACCTCTTTATGTAACGCTAGCTTGATAGCTGGATTAAAGTTGGGATTCCCGCTTGATTGCAAGGTATTTCATTGAGTTAATAGTTGTGTTGTTATAACTAACTTGAGCGTTAGAACACACTAGCTGAAGTAAATAACATATCTGTGAAGGGGACGACTATGACAGTGCGTATCGGTTATTTATTACCAACTAGGGAAAGTGTCATGGAAGGGCGCCATGCGGCAGCGCCCTTATTGAAACTAGCTGAAAAAGCTGAAGGTTTAGGATACGACTCAGTTTGGGCAGGCGACTCACTTTTGGCGAGGCCAAGACATGAGCCACTCACGTTATTGGCCGGGGTCGCAGGTAGAACGACCGATATAGCTTTGGGTACGGCGATATTATTACCTGCCCTACGAAACCCTGTGGTGATGGCTCATCAGATTGCTACACTCGACCAGGTTTCCGACGGAAGAACGATTATCGGTGTGGGGATAGCCACAGATCAAGAAAATATTCGGAATGAATTTATGGCGGCCGGGGTTCCATTTGAAAAAAGGGTTGGGCGCATGCTCGAAGGTTTAAGGTTGTGCCGAGCCCTTTGGAGCGGTGATGCAGTAGATTGGGATGGTAGATGGATGGTCAAACAAGGAGTTTTAGGTCCTATGCCGGTTCAAAAAAATGGTCCGCCTATCTGGATTGGTGGTGGTGCCGAGGCTAATATCAAACGTGTTGGAGAGGAATTTGATGGTTGGTTTCCTATCACCCCTGACGCTAAAGCGATAGAAGATAAATGGAAACAAATGCAGACATTGGCGACGCAATCGAGGCGCGCTATTACCTCCATCACGTGTGCAGCTTATTTAACACTTTCAATAGACGAAAATATTGAAAAAGCTCAAAACCGAGCTGATCAATTTCTTTCTTCTTACTACGGGGCACGACCTGACGTATTGAAAAAGATACAAGCGTGTTACGCAGGTCCGTTAGAGGGAGCGGTTCAATATCTGCAATCTTTTATAAATGCGGGTGCCAGCCATTTAGTCCTTCGCTTCGCAGGAGACCATGACAAACACTTGGAGATAATGTCTAAAGTTCGAGAAATACTAAAATAGAAAGCTTTTTACTATAGGTCATTTTACATAATTGGAGAATTCGTTAATGAGCCAATTTATAAATTCACGCGATACGCTCGTGACAGAGGCAATAGATGGATTTTTACGGGGGCAAGATGGGAAAGTTTCACGTCTCGATGGATTTCCACATATAAAAGTGGTTGTTCGGGCCGATTGGAAATCTGATCAGGTAGCCATCATCTCTGGAGGGGGCTCGGGCCACGAACCTGCCCATGCTGGTTTTGTTGGAAAGGGGATGCTTACAGCAGCGGTATGCGGTGAAGTTTTTGCGTCCCCAAGTGTTGAGGCTATATTAGCTGGCATTCTGGCCGTTACGGGTAAAAAGGGATGCTTGCTAATTGTTAAGAATTATACCGGAGATAGGTTGAATTTTGGATTAGCCGCTGAAAAAGCGAGGGCTTTTGGCTTGAATATCAAGATGGTCATTGTTGATGATGATATTTCATTACCTGACGATGTACAGGCTAGAGGGCTTGCCGGGACGCTTTTTATTCATAAAATTGCCGGTTTTTTGGCAGAGGAAGGTAAAAATCTAGACGAAATCTTCGATACGGCGCAATCTCTTATACCATTAATTTCATCGATTGGAGTTTCAATCGATAATTGCACCGTTCCTGGTATGCCTAAAGATGAAAGAATAACTGAAGGCATGGCGGAGCTTGGCTTAGGGATTCATGGAGAGCCTGGAAGGGAACTGATTGCATTTGAAAATGCGGGGTCGATTATGCAAATAATTTTATCCCATCTTCAGTCGAAAATGAATAATGATCAAAAATATGCATTGATATTAAATAATCTTGGTGGATGTACTCCGTTGGAGATGGCGGTTTTAAAAGGGGAGATTGCAAAGTCCGATTTAGTATCGCAGTTATCCCTAATTATCGGTCCCGAAATGCTCATGACATCTTTGGATATGCATGGCTTTTCTGTGTCTATCCTTCCTTCCAGTAAGCTTGTAGCCGAGGCATTAACTTTCCCTGTTGGTCCCCGAGCATGGCCCAATCCCGTTCCATTAATCAGCCCGATAATTTCTGATATGCCAAAAATTCAAACAAAAGAAAATTGGATGCCCTCGGAAAACATTGAACTCAAGCATATACTTCAAAAGTGTTGTTTAATCTTGAAGGAAAAGGAGCAAGCCCTCAACAAGCTGGACTCAAAAATAGGCGATGGGGATACTGGTTCCACGCTGGCAAGTGCTGCACGGACGCTTGGTGAGGAGTTGGACACATTGCCACTAGGGGATACGAAGCAGTTTTTCGAGGCCATGGGTGAATTATTAAGTAAGGCGATGGGAGGGTCTAGCGGTGTTTTGATGGCAATATTCTTTTCTGCTGCAGGCCAGAAATTTAATAATAATCTGCATTGGACCAAAGCTCTGGAAGCCGGATTGAACCGTATGATGGAGGTGGGCGGGGCACAGATTGGCGATAGAACAATGATTGACGCTTTAGCTCCTGCTTTGAAAGAATTAAATGAGGGGAAAACACTTCTTGATGTTGCTAGAGCAGCGAGGGCAGGGGCCGATGCAACAAGAAAGATGCCAATAGCTAAAGCTGGTCGAGCTGCTTATTTATCCAGAGGGGTGCTACAAAATGTAACTGATCCAGGAGCGGAGGCAGTGGCCTGCTTATTCGAAGGGTTGGCTGGAGATACGAGTGGGTGAGCAATATTGCGATTACGACATCACATTGGTTCGGTGCTGGTAAAGTTGGATTGGCAGCTGCCTTCGGGTTACAGATTCTTGTTGTAGAAAAGTGATTTGATTTGCCTTATCGTGCGGCTTCATATCCTTAAGTAATATTGTTTTAAAATATGTAAGGAATGCTATGACATATCAAAAATTAGGGATTGATCCTTTGAGCCCTATCATTGGCGCGGAAGTATCCGGGGTCGATATATCTCAACCGTTAGATAAGGATGTACTAGAAGAGGTGAATCGGGCTCTGTTAGATCACCAGGTTATTTTTTTTCGCGATCAAAAGATGAGCCTCGAACGTCATAAAGCTTTTGGGCGAAATTTTGGTTCGTTACATATACACCCGACCGCTGCTAAAATCGATGGCCATCCGGAAATTTTGACAATACATGCCGACGAGAATTCCAAGGCTGTGGCGGGAATGAAATGGCATTCTGATGTTTCTTGCGATTTAGAGCCCCCAATGGGCAGTATTTTACATTTGCACCAAATACCCAAGGTTGGCGGCGACACCATGTTTGCGTCAATGTATCATGCCTATGAGCAACTATCGGATCCAATTAAGTCCTTTATTTCCAATCTTTCAGCATGGCATGAGTCAATTGGGGTTCATCGTGATCGTTTGAATCATAAAGGGACTTTGCGCGATGGCGAAAACGCGTATCCTGAAGCATTACACCCAATGGTTCGAACACATCCAGTAACTAAAAAGAAAACTCTTTTTGTGAATGAAAATTTCACTACTCGCATAGAAGGTTTAAATAAAAAGGAGAGTGATTCAATATTGGCTATGTTGTATGAGCATATAGCAACTCCAGAATTTCACTGCAGATTCCGTTGGAAAGAAAACTCAGTAGCCTTTTGGGACAATAGGTGCGTCCAACATCGTTCTGTTTGGGACTATTACCCGCAAGTACGTCATGGTTATCGGGTTACTATTGCGGGCGACAAACCTTTTTGATCCCTTTTATACCGAGTGGCTAATACGAGTGTTATAAAATCAGATTTTATTACGGCAAATAAAGGAGATTTCTTTTGGAATTCAAGGATAAGAGGGTAATTGTTACTGCTGGTGCAGGTGGTATTGGGAGAGAAACAACGAGGCTATTTGTTGAAGCAGGTGCCAAGGTATTTATTTGTGATATTGATGAAACTGCTCTTGAGAATACGCTATCAAGTTTTGATAATGTGGCCGGTGTGCGGGTAGATGTCAGCGACCCTGATCAATTCAAATCATTTTTCAATAAAGCCGACCAATACCTCGGTGGTTTAGATATCATGATCAACAACGCGGGGACGGCAGGTCCAACGGCATTAATTGAGGACATTTCACTTGAGGAGTGGAATAACTGCGTCAATATAAATTTAACGAGTGCATTTCTAGGTACTCAAGAAGCTATACCTCGTATAAAAGCGAGCGATAACGATGGTGGAAGTATCATTAACCTCTCCTCAGCCGCGGGGAAATTTGGTTTTCCGCTGCGAAGCCCGTACTCTGCAGCTAAATGGGCAATCGTTGGTTTGACGCGTACTACAGCATTGGAAGTGGGGAAATATGGCATTCGTTGTAACTGTATTCAACCAGGCCCTGTTGACGGTGATCGAATAAACCGTGTCATTCAAGCCAAAGCCAAAGCCGAGGGCGTCTCAGAAAATCAAACAAGGGACGAAATGATGTCAGGAACCACGCTTCATACCTTTATCCCACAAAGGCATATTGCAAGTATGATTGGTTACCTATGTTCAAATTTAGGAAGCACAATAACTGGACAAGCGTTGAGTGTTGATGGTGGCTTAGAAAGTATCCCATAAGCCATAGAGATGTTTGAAATTAGATTAAATACTACAGTTTAATATTGTCGCCGTTTTTTCAAGCTGTGTAATCTCTTCTGTGGAAAAGCCATACTCGGTCAGGATTTCACTGTTGTGCTCTCCCAGTTTTGGGGCCGATTGGGGCGCTGTTTTGTTACCAATAGGCATCCTCGTTTGCAGTATGTGGCCTATCTTAGAGTCTTTGCAATTAATTAATCTGTTTCTGTGGTTCACATGAGGGTCATTGACTACGCCTTCAACAGAGAGAACAGGAGCACAGGGGATTTCGGCCGAACGCAATTTTTCTAGAATATCGTTCACTGTCTGAGTTTTAATTTTTGTTTCTATTATTTCAGTCAAAGCGGTTCTGTTAGTGACCCGAGATTTCATGTCGACAAATCTTGGATCACGCAACAATTCCTGTAAATCGAGCGCATCGCAAACTTTTTTCCAAAATGTCTGAGTTGATGCTCCAATAAAAATCTGATCATCTTTGGCATTGAAAACTTGATAAGGAGAAAATGATGCGAGTGCTGAACCAGTTCTGGGCGGAACAATTCCTGTTCTTGAATAGTTAGCGATACTTTGAGACATCCAAGAAAGGGCAGAGTCCAAAAGGTTAAATTCCAGATATGAACCATCATTTGTCGTATCTTTTTTTCGGAGAGCATCCATAATTCCAATGACCACATACATACCCGTTCCCATATCGATCAAGGAGGGACCAACTCGAACTGGCGCACGATCAGGTTCACCAGTCGATGCCATTATCCCGGACATGGCTTGAGCTACAGCATCATATCCTTTCAAATCCCTATAGGGACCAGATTGACCAAAGCCAGAAATTGAAGCGTAAATTATATCTGACTTAATTTGCTTTACTTTTTCGTAATTGTAACCCAGTCGTTCTGCTGTGCCCGGCGTGAAGTTCTCGAGCATTATATCCGACTTAGATATTAATGTTGTCATAACCTTTGCGCTGTCTGGTTTTTTCAAATCAATACAAATACTGCGTTTGTTTCTATTTACAACCGCAAATGTCGCTCCATTGTTGGCTGGCCGGAAGTGATCACCGGTTGGGGGTTCTACTTTTATAATGTTTGCCCCTAGTTCTGCCAGTAACATAGAACAGAACGGTCCGGAAAGCGCATGCGTTAAATCTAGAACGTTGATCCCTTCAAGAGAGCCAGACATAATGTTTTACTTCCTTGTTATGTTGCGGATTAATCACATCTGGCAGTCATACCGCCATCGACAACAAGCTCGGTTCCCGTTATGAAACGTGCTTCTTCGGAAGCCAGAAAAACAGCTGCGTTGGCTGTATCATTTCCATCACCCATAAATCCTAGAGGTATTCTGGCTAGGCGCTGTTTTAGTAAAGCCTCAACATCGCCGCCAGTTCGTTGACCGGCTAATCGCGCTTCGACCATTGGAGTATGAAGTTGACCAGGAGCGATAGCATTTACGCGAATTTTTTTGGCTGCATATTCCATTGCGACCACTTTCGATAATTGGATAACTCCCGCTTTGGTTGCAGCATATGCAACTTGAGCCGAACCTGTCCAACGGGTGCCAGAGGTAGAGGCGATATTTACAATTGCTCCACCGCCGTCTTTCTCTAACTCAGGTAAAGCATGCTTGCAGCTGAGAAAAACACTTTTTAGATTGTAGTCAACTTGAGAGTCCCAATCTTCTTCGGAAAGTTCTACCGGCCCCCCTTTTTTTGATCCACCTACATTGTTAACCAATATATCGAGGCGACCAAATTTATTGACGCAAGCTTTAATCATATCAGCGACAGATTGGCTTTTAGTCGCGTCACCTATAAACGTTTCCATTGTGCCATCAAGCGTGTTCACTCGTTCTATGGTTTCGATCAAGGCAGCCTCAGAATTATCAACTGCGAAAACTTTTGCGCCTTCTTCCACAAATCGGAAAGCTGTTGCTCGTCCGTTCCCCCATCCAGGGCCAACACAACCCGCCCCAATAATAATTGCCACTTTACCTTCTAAACGGTTGCTCATTTTTTAATGTTCCTAATATATTGTTGAGTAATAATATTTTTTACGATGAATACGGTTGCCATGATGCTTTGACTGATGGTTGCGATTCCATGCGTTCGTACCATGTGGTTAGATTTGCATTTCCTCGTCGCCAAGAGAACGCTTGTATGCGCCTTTCTAGATCCAGGGCAGCAAAAAGATAAAGTTGTGCTAAATTGATAGATCCATTCAAAAGTGGATCTGAGACTATCTTATCGAAATACGATGTTAGCCTGATAGCCCTATTTTGTTCATGCTGCAGTATTGTGGGCGATTGCTCATTGGAAGGTCGTCTGATTTCTCTAATCCAAACTGATGCCCCGTCCAATAATGACCTCGCCTTTGCCTCTATTTGGAGATATTGAAAGTCAAAATACTCCAATCCATGAACAAAAATTCTTGGTTTTTTTAGGTTGTCTAAAAACTGAACAAGAACAGGTGTATCTTCAATGCCCGTTCCATCATCAAGTAATAAAAAAGGAACACGACCTGATGGATTTATGGTGTACATTGGGTCGTCTGGGACCCTAGTCTTTGTCCATATAAATTCTATTTGATCGTTCAATTTTTTTTCGAATATAACGATCCTTATTATACGAGCATACGGCGATGTCTTTGTTCCATATAATTTCATATTAGTCTCTAGTTTTTAGTTTAAGGTTATGAACAGAATTGTTTCATAATATTGAAAAGAAAATAACTATGTCACATTGTGAATTCTAAACTATAGAAAAAATATCAGAATTCATTTTTGTCGGGCAAAAAAAAGGGGGCAGAATGACTTATGAAAAAATAGTTGTAACAGGAGGCGCTGGATTACTGGGTAGTCATGTTGTCAAGGAAATGGCGACACATGCTCAGATTACGACCTTAGATATAAAAGAACCAGAAGTTGTCAGCCAAGGTTCTCAGAACCACTTAAATGTATCTATCACAAATTATGAAGAAATAAAAAAAGCTTTTACGGGGCATGATGCTGTTATTCATTTAGCGGCTATACCTAATCCGCGCGAGGCTGATGCAAAAACCACCTTCAATAATAATGTTCAGGGCGCCTGGACTGTATTACAAGCAGCAGAAGATACTGGGATAAAAAGGGTGATTGTGGCCTCTAGTGACTCAGTTTTCGGATTATCATATAATCCACCCGACTGGCCCCCCCAATTTCTGCCGGTGGATGAAACTCATCCGATCCGTCCAACCGAAGTGTATTCCTTATCAAAAAAAATTACCGAAACTATTTCAGAAAGTTTTGCTGCTCGAGGGAATATGGAAGTTTTGGCTATTCGCCCATGCCATATTATCTTTCCCAGGGGTTATAGTGAATTAGAAGCAAGAGGGGAGGACTTAGAAAATTACCATTTCTGGGCATGGGTTGACCCTAAAGATGTTGCTCAGGCGTTTAGGCTGGCTGTACATACCAGTGATTACAATGGTTTTGATATCTACACGGTGGCGGCAGCAAAAGGTTTAAATACGAAGCCGACATTAGAATTGGCTGCAGCAAGGTGGAAAAAAATGCCTGTTATAAGACGGCCTGAGATATATTCTTCTTGCGCTACAGCTTCTATACTTGACACCTCTAAAATAAGAGAACGTTTGGGTTTTATACCAGAAGTTTCGTTAGAAGAGCTTCTCTTAAAGGCCAAAAGCCAAAAATATTAGTTTTTGATCGTAAATTATTGTAATATATCTTGACTTGAACGGCGGGCGAACTCATATTCCGCTCACACTGGAAATCAGGGAAAACTGTTTATGCCAACAATTAATCAGCTTGTACGCAAACCAAGGAAAACCAAGCAGGAGCGGTCTAAAAGGCCTGCACTAGATGCAAATCCACAAAAGCGGGGTGTTTGCACTCGCGTGTATACGACAACCCCACGTAAACCAAATTCGGCTTTGAGAAAAGTTGCTCGTGTTCGATTGACTAACGGTTTTGAGGTTGGCGCGTATATTCCTGGGGAAGGACACAATCTACAGGAACATTCCGTGGTTCTTATGCGTGGAGGCGGACCGAATGACCTTCCCGGCATACGCTATTCTATCATTAGAGGAACTCTTGATACGCAGGGGGTAAAAGATAGAAATCAAAGTCGGTCTAAATATGGCGGGAAAAAACCTAAATAAGACGTGACATATTCGATTAGTATTTGGATGGCCTTACTTTGTTAAGGCCATTTTTTATTCAAAATAAAAACCTTTATCTTCAAAGAAAATTAAGTCAGAATCAAATTTTCGATGGTGAAGGAGATAAGCCATGAGCATAAAAGGTGGATGTTATTGCGGCGACGTGCGTTATGAGTCTAAAGAAGACATTCAAAACTCCATTCAGTGTCACTGCCGAGAATGCCAGTATATCACTGGTGGTAGTCCGAACCTCATAATTGTTGTTCCAGAAGGGGGGTTTAGCTTTACCAAGGGAGCGCCTAAAGAGTTTTCCCGAACTGATTTAGAGACCCCAGTCACGCGGTTTTTTTGCGATAAGTGTGGAACGGCTATAGGGACACGAAGTCCAGCGCGCCCTGGCTCGATGATTATAAAAGTAGGAACGCTTGACGATCCGTCGACATTCAAGTCACAAGCTGCGATCTTTACGATAGATAAGCAAAAATACCATCATATTGATGAAGGTCTTCCAGCTTTTGAAAAAAGACCCGGTTAATATTACTGACAACCTTGTATTATTTTTGGCCTTCGCGTTGAGCAAATGAGAAGGTCAATTTTTTTAAAAAGATTGTTCAAATTGAAAATTCATCACTAAAAAAATAAGAAATCCATTTAAATTATACTTACATGATTTCAGAGGGTACCGACCTTTAATTCTTATATTTTCTTGGTAAGTTTGTTTTTTGGAATTCCGGATATATTCATAACGCCAAACTGTGGCACGAGAATTGAAGAATGAGGATTTTTTCATGAGTTCAATTATAGGATATTTGGGTCTAGGGAATATGGGCCAGCCAATGGCGCATAGATTAATAGATGCGG
>PAQA01000048.1 GCA_002709155.1 Rhodospirillaceae bacterium | reverse complement strand
CCAACAGTTTTGCAATAATATTTTGATCTGACTTAGATCCTGGAATAGTAGCATAAACTAATGCATACTCTCCCAATGACTCTACTAAAGATACTTTAGCAGTAAATGAATTTTTATCTGTTTTTGCAAGCATTAAATTTTCAGGGCGAAAACCCAGATGAAATCTTCTTCCTTTATCGGAAGAACTGAATTTTGTTTCCAAGGTTATTTTTATTTTTTCACTAATTTTTCCTTCTGGGTTTAAACCTGTTGAAAGGATTTCAATTGGAATTATATTCATGGCCGGAGACCCAATAAATTTTGCAACGAATAAATTCTCTGGTTCTTCGTACAATTCTAGAGGTGATCCTATTTGCTCAATTTGACCTTCAGAAAGTACGACTATTTGATTTGCTAAGGTCATAGCCTCAACTTGATCATGAGTTACATAGACCATCGTTGCATCAGGCATTGAATCATGAAGATTTGCTAACTCTATTCTAGTTGCAACTCTTAAAGCAGCGTCTAAATTAGATAAAGGTTCATCAAAAAGAAATACTTTTGGATTTCTAGTTATTGCACGACCTATTGCTACACGCTGTCTTTGACCTCCTGATAGTTGCTTAGGCTTTCTATCCAATAAATTTTCTATTTGTAATATTCTAGCCGCTTCTTTTACCCTTTTTTCTATTTCTAATTTAGATTTTTTTTCTAATTTCAAGCCAAACGCCATATTGTTAAATACAGTCATATGAGGATATAAAGCATATGATTGAAAAACCATTGCAATTTCTCGGTCTTTAGGTGGTAGATCATTTACCGACTTACCAGATATTTTTATTTCACCAGAATCTATTTTTTCTAGACCTGCTATCATTCGTAATAAAGTTGATTTACCGCAACCACTAGGTCCTACAATTACTGTAAATGAACGGCTTTTAATTGAAAGAGATATATCTTTAATGACCGTAGATTTACCAAAAGATTTACTTAATGAATTTATTTGTATTTCAGCCATTTTTTCCAATTTAGTGAAGTTAGTTTAAATAAGAAAGATACTTATGCTGGACAGCAATCATGTTATTTAATAAATTTTCAGCATCTGTTGCACTCGTAACTACAGGATCAGCTAATAAAGCTAAATAAGCTTTATGTTTAGATTTTTCTAGAACTGCCTGAGTAGTTAACTGAATAACGCCCGATTGTAAATTTAATAAACTTCCAAAAGTTTTAGGATAATTCTCAAGAGTAATACCTTTTATGCCCTTTTTATCAACCATAGCAGGTACTTCAACTACAATATCTTTTGGCAAACAATCTATAAAACCATTATTTGGGATATTAACAGACGATTCTTCTATTACTTGATCTTCAATTATAGCTTCCGCAATAGGAACAAATCTTTCATGAAAACGATCATTTTCCAAATCAAAAAAAGATGAATAGATCTTATCATTTTCAAAAAAAGTTAAACATTTCTTTTTATAATTATCGTAAAAATGTAATATAGCTTCATGATCTGCAACACTATATGCCCATTGAACATATTCCCCTAAATGACTATCCGTAGTAATAGGTAAATATTTAAAATCTTCATATATTTTAAAAAAAACACCTCTTTCAGCACCAGGCTCAGATTCAAAACCCTCATGATCATTTACAAGATCTTTAAAATAATTCCAAAAATTCTTTTTTATTAATGGATAACCATCTTTACCATTATTTTTATATTTTGCATTCAATAATATGCTGAAGTGATTTAGTCCTCCTGCTCTAAATTCTATATTAGATAATTCTGTTTCCATTAAAGTAGGTAACTGACGACGCATAGATTCAATTTCGTGACATAAACCTATAAACTTTAAATCTGGAAATTTGGTAGTTACTGCGTGACATACTCTTTGCATGGGATTTGAATAATTAAAGACGTAAGCATCAGGACAAATGGATTGAATGTCTTCACAAATTTCTAAAATTGGAGGAATTATTCTAAGAGAATGAAATAAACCTCCAGGTCCTCCGTTTTCCCCATATATTTGTTTTACACCATATTGAAGTGGTATCTTCCAATCTTGATCCCATAAATCAAATCTATTACCAACTTCAATTGAAATTAAACAAAAGGAAGCTCCTTTTAGTGCTTCTTTTCTTGAAGTGGTAGACTCAATTGTAATTTTTTTTCCTAGTTTTTCTTTATATTCACTAGCAATTTTTGAGGTATTATTTAAGGCATTTGAATTGATGTCATGCAAAACAATAGTGGATTCTTCTAAAGATTTTGATTTGAAAATATCTCCCACTACCCCTAATCCAAAATTTGTACTTCCTGCTCCAATTAATACAATTCTATGCATAGCTTTAACCTTTTAATGAAATATTGCTTTATTTTTATCAAATATCATTTAATCAAAATAAATATAAATCAATCACCTTTCCTAAATAAATAAATCTAATAACAAATATGCCTAATTTTTAACAAGAATTTTATCCCTTTACTGACCCAGCTACTAACCCTCTTATAAAAAAGCGCTGTAAAGAAAAGAAAATAAATAAAGGGACTGTCATTGATATGAAAGCACCAGTTGTTAAAATTTCCCAATTTTCTCCTCTAGATCCTAATAACTCTTTCAGCTTGGCTGTTAAAATAATTTCACTGGGATGTTTGTCTAAAAAAACAAGTCCGACTAATAAGTCATTCCAAACCCATAAAAATTGTAAGATAAAAATAGATGCAAATGCAGGAATAGATAAGGGAATAACAATTCTAACAAAAGTATCATAATGACTAGCTCCATCAACCTTGGCAGCTTCTAGCATTTCATTGGGTAGAGATTTCATAAAATTCCATAATAAAAAAGTTGTAGATGCTAAGCCAAAACCAGTGTGTGCCATCCAAACACCTGGGAATGATTTTGCCTCAACATTAAATAGAGCTCCTAAATCATTATAGATGGTAAGAATTGGTATTAAAGACATCTGCAAAGGGACTACAAGAGATGCAATTATAGTTGCTAAAAGTAAATCTCTACCAAAAAAATTCATCCAAGTTAAGGAGTAAGAAAAAAAAGAACATATAATTAATGGAATTAAAGTAGCAGGTAAAGCAACAGCAATTGTATTCAAAAATGCTTGGCCCAATCCTTCTTTGAATAATACCTCTTTATAATTGTTCAAAGTAAAACTAGGTGGACTAGTGGCAGTAATAAATATTCTTCTTCCTTTTTTCTTTTTAAACTCACTTTTAGATTTCCATTGATAATTACCATTTTCAAAAACAATTATTTCTGATTTATCTTTTAAGATAGCAATTTCACCTACTTTATATGCATTTATATTTTTGGATGTCACTCCATAGCTTAAAACTTTTTTACCTTCATCTTTTTTAAATAAATTTCCTTTTATAATATAAAAACCTTCATCTTCTACCTGATCTTTTTTACCCTTAGTTCTATGTATTTCATTTACTTCAGTAGTTACAAGCGAAGTCCACCAACCACTAATAGCCAATTGATCTTTATCCCTAAATGAACTTATAAAAAGTCCAAAGGTAGGTGTTATCCATAAAATTACAAAAAATAATAAAAGTAACTGAGATAAGATTGAACTAAAGTTGATTTTAATTTTCATATTTTTGCTCTTGTCTGTGTCTATGTAAATTCCAAACTAAAATTGGAATTACCCCTATCATTATACAACATGCTAACACACTTCCTCGCCCAGAATCACCGCCACCTCTAAACATCCAATCATACATTAAGTTAGCTAGAACTTCTGTTTGCCACTCACCATTGGTCATTGCATAAATGATGTCAAAAACCCTTAGAACTAAAATTGTAATTATTGTCCAAATGACTAAAATAGTTCTTTCTAAAAAAGGTATAATTATGGACCAAAATATTCTAAATTCGCTTGCCCCATCAATTCGTGCTGCTTCAAGTGTTTCATTTGGAATACCTCGAAGAGCAGCACTAAAAATAACCAAAGCTAAACCAGTTTGAATCCAAATCATAATAGCCATCAAAAAAAGATTGTTCCAAATTGAAATTGTTAGCCATGCTTGAGGCTCCATACCAAGAGAAACAACAATTGCATTTAATAAACCTATTTGGTGATCATCTGTTCCTCTATAATCATAAATAAATTTCCATATAACTCCTGCTCCTACGAATGATATCGCCATAGGCATAAAAATGATAGATTTAGCAATAGTTCCCCACCAAATTCTATCTGTTAAATTGGCTATCACCAATCCAAAAAAAGTACTAAGAGTTGGAACTATCAAAAGCCAACCCAAGTTATTTAAAATGCTTCTTCTAAAGTTTGGATCATTTATTGCCCACAAATAATTATTCCAACCTAAAAATTCACGACCAAATTTATCATAAAAACTTAATCTCACTGTCTCAAAAACAGGATATAAAATAAATACAAACAAAACTAAAAAAGCAGGAAAAATAAAAATTATAGCTCTAACAGAATTTTCAAGAGCTACAGAGTTTTTTTTAAATCTACAAATAAAATCTAAAATAAAATTTGATAAGCCAAAGTAAATTATAAAGAATAAAACTCCAACCAAAATAGTAGCTATTAATGAAAAAAAACTCATTATGATTTTTTATTATAAAAAAAAATGGCGAACAAGTTTATTGTTCGCCATTTTGGTTACTTAATATTATTTAATTGCATCCCAACTGGTTTGAATTTCATCAGCAACATCTTTTGCTGATTTTCCATTGGTATAATCAACCATACCAGTCCAGAATGAACCAGCACCTACAGCTCCAGGCATTAAATCTGACCCATCAAATCTGAAAGTAGTCGCACCAACTAAAATATCATGTAATCCTCTAAAAGTATCACTGGCATATTTGCTTTTATCAACTCCTTTATGTGGAGTTAAAAAACCTCCCTTACCCATAAATCTTTCATGAGCTTCAGGATGCATTAAAAACTTCATCAATTCAGTAGTTGCTGGATTATTGTTTGTAGCAGTAATCACAGTACCTGCACCTAAAACTGGACGTCCTAAGTCTTTTGATGAATATGCTGGAAAATAAAAGAAATCATAATCCACACCTGCTTCAACTCCTTCAGGAAAGAAGGCAGGGATAAAACTGGCTTGTCTATGCATCATACATTGTGGTGGTGAAGTAAATAAACCCTTTGGAGAATCTCTAAAACCTGTTGTTGCAACTGCTTTAGATCCCCCTGCCACATACTTGTCATTAAGAGCAAATGTACCAAAAAAGTTCATAGCATCAATAACCTTTTGGTCATTGAAAGGCATTTCATTTGATACCCACTGGTCATATACTGATGGAGGATGTGTTCTCAACATTATTTCTTCCATCCAGTCAGTAGCTGGCCAACCTGTTGCTCCACCTGATTCAAGTCCAATACACCAGGGTGTATTACCATCAGAAGCCATTTTTTCAGTAAGTGAAATTAATTCTTCCATAGTTTGTGGAACTTCATACCCGTTATCTTCAAAGTTATCAGGTGAGTACCAAACTAGACTTTTCACATTAACCCTAAAGAAAATTCCATAGAATTGATCTTTTCCATTTTCATCTGCATAAGTAGTTAAATCTACCCATGATTGACCTGCAGCATAATCATCTAAAACCATTTGCTTTAAATCATTTCCTTGTGGTGCTAGACAACCTGTTGCAGCAATATTTGCCGCTAAACCTGGCTGTGGGAAAACTGCAATATCTGCAGGGTTACCAGCTTTACAGTCAATATTAATAATCTGCTCAAATTCATCAGAACCACCATATTCTACGGATGCTCCTGTTTCTTTTTCAAAGATTGATAATACATCTCTAAAGCTTTCATCTTCTGGTGCCAACCAAGGACCAAAAATTTTGACTTTTGCACCAGAGATATCTGGTCCATCATAATGATAATGTCCACTACCAGCAATAATACTTGTTGGAAAAACAAGAAGTGTTATTGCTAAAATGAACTTTTTGATTTTTAAAATGTTCATATTTCCCCCTATTTAAAAATACATTACTTAACGTAAGTCATGCATTAGTACACATTTAATGATTTAGTTACAGTCTAATTACTATAATAAAACTAAAAAGTTTTCAAAATGCCTGAAAAAAGGGCAGATTTAATATAAATCATATTATATTTGAATATCGCTAAGTTAATATTATTGTATATTTGAACAATTTAAAAAGTTAATATTCATTTAAAATGCCAGATCTAAAAATAATAAAAGAGTTCCCTGATAATTTCACTTTTGGTGTTGCAACATCCAGCTATCAAATAGAAGGTAATAGTTTTGGTAACTCTGGTTTAAGTCATTGGGATCATTTCTCAAAGATAAAAGGAAATGTTTACAATAATGAGTCAGGCAAAATCGCTTGTGCTCATTTGCTTAACTATAAAGAAGATATAAAGCTCATAGCCGAGGCAGGATTTTCTGCATATAGATTTTCTTTTTCATGGCCTAGAATTCTTCCTGATGGGAAAGGTTCTATTAATAAAGAGGGAATTTCCTTTTACGATAAATTAATTGATCAACTCCTAGAAAATAATTTGAAAACTTATTCAACCCTTTATCATTGGGATTTACCAGAAATTTTTATGTCGAAAGGTGGATGGAAAAACCGCGATACAACTAAGTGGTTTGCCGATTTTACAGACATCATAATGAGAAAATTTTCAGATAGGTTAGACTCAATTGCAACAATAAACGAACCCTGGTGTATTTCTTGGCTTAGCCATTACCTCGGTGAACACGCTCCTGGTGAAAGGAGTATAGAATCAGGTGTTAAAACAATGCACATGATATTGGTTGCTCATGCTGAAGCTATGCAAGTAATAAGGAGTCATAATTATAATAATGCTGGAATTGTTTTAAATAAACAGTTTGTGCAACCATTTGATGACAGACCAGAAACCTTAAAAGTTACAAATTTAGCAGATGAAATTCATAACCTCTGGTATGATGAAGCCATTTTTAATGGTATTTACCCATCTCAAACACTAGATCTTTTTTCTCAATATATGCCAAATGATTATGAAAATGATTTAATGCAAATTTCACAACCTTTAGATTGGGTAGGAATTAATTATTATACCCGCTCTATAATCAAAGTTGACCCAAGTGAGCATTTTTTAGGATATAAATCAGTTAATGGAAATTTGACAGTTACAGATATGGGGTGGGAAATTTTTCCAGAAGGTCTTAAACACCTTATTGAAAGATTACACAAAAAATATTCAAAGAATCTTCCTATTTTAATTACTGAAAATGGTATGGCAAATAAAGATTTTATAAAAAATGAAAAAGTTAACGATATTGAACGAGTAAATTTTTATTATGATCACCTAAAACAATGTAAAGAACTTATAGAAAATGATTTTCCTGTGAAAGGATATTTTGTTTGGTCACTGCTTGATAATTTTGAATGGGCTTATGGATACAGCAAAAGATTTGGTATTGTTTATGTTGATTTTAATAATTTAAAAAGAATACCAAAACTATCGTGGGAAGAATTCAAAAAAAATTTAACATCTTAAAAAATTAGATTTTTTATTAAATTGAATACTTGTATTTTTAATTTAAATGCCTATCCTCGCTAGCTGAGATTGCTTTTTTCTCAATTAATTTAACCAAATCATATTCAGGAGAAAAATATGATAAAAAGTATTAAATCATTCGCTGCTACTATTTCAGTTTCTTTGTTTGCAGCGACAAGTTTATTTTCAGCCGAATGTATTGCACCAGCAAATCCTGGTGGTGGATGGGACTTTACTTGCAGAACAATAACAAAAATAATGTATGACATTGGAGCCGTTGACTCACCTATTCAAGTAACAAATATGGCTGGAGGCGGTGGTGGACTTGCCTATGGCCATGTAGTAAATGAGAGAAATACAGATGATGACCTTATTGTCGCTGCTTCTTCTGCTACAGCAACAAGACTTGCACAAAATGCCTATTCAGGTATGACTTATGATCAAGTACGTTTTCTTGGAGCGATTGGTGCTGATCCAGGAGTTATAGTTGTAGCTGCTGACTCACCTTATAAAAATCTTAATGATTTACTTGATGCTGTTATTGCAGATCCTGCCAATCATGCATTTGCTGGCGGTTCAGCTGCGGGTGGTTTCGATCACCTAAAGGTTCTAATGGCATTAGGCAAAAAAGGGTTCACTGATATAGCTAAAGTCAAATATATCGGTGTTGATGGTGATGCCGATGCTATTACTCAAACTGTAGGTGGATTTACTGCTGCAATGACCGGTGATATATCTGGTGTTGTAGGATTTATTAAATCAGGCGATGTGAGAGTTCTGGCATCTTTTACAGATGAAAGAATTCCTGGCTTTGAGGATATCCCAACTGCAAAAGAACAAGGAATAGACGTTGTAGCCGTTAATTGGAGGGGTTTATATACTCCAAAAGGGGCTTCTGATGCTTCTTATAAGAAATGGACAGAAGCTCTTAGAAAAGTTGGAGATTCAGCCGAGTGGCAAGAAGCTATGGCAGCTAATGGATTAGCTCCCTTTAATAAAGTAGGTTCAAATTTTGCAGATTACGTTGTTGGCGTAATGGCAGAAGTCCAAGCGCTTTCCAAAGAACTTGGTGTAATGAAATAGTGTCGGACCGAATTTTCGGTTCTATACTTACTGCATTAGCACTGGCATTATTTGTCAGTGCTACGCAACTAGAATCACCATTTTTTGCTGATCCTTTAGGGCCAAAGAGTTTTCCTTTTATTGTTTCAGGTGCAGCTTTAATTTGTGCATTATCAATGATAATTAAACCTGATAAGGATCCTTTGTGGCCTAGTATTAAAACATTTATTAAATTATTTACTGCTATAATTATTTTAGTTTTATATGCTTTATCTCTTAAAAAATTTGGTTTTCTTTTTCCTACTGCTTTAGCGTCGGCTTCTTTATCTTATCTGATTAAACCTAACTTTTTTAAGTCATCATCTACTGGCATAGTTTTATCATTGTCCTTATTTATAATATTTAAATTTGGTTTAGGGCTTAGTTTGTTTCCATTTCCAAAATTTCTAACGGGTTAATCATAAATGGAACTTTTTCAAAATTTAGCTCTTGGTTTCGGAATAGCACTTACAATAACAACTTTAAGTTTAGCCATAGTAGGATGTATTCTGGGTACAATTATTGGTGCACTTCCAGGCTTGGGGCCTTCTAATGGGGTAGCTATTCTTATTCCTCTTGCATTTACTTTAGAGTTAGATGCAACTCAAGCCCTTGTTCTTATGACAAGTGTTTATTATGGCGCTATGTATGGAGGAAGAATTTCATCGATTCTTTTAAATATACCAGGGGATGAACCTGCAATGATGACTACCCTAGACGGATATCCAATGGCCAAAAAAGGAAGAGCAGGTGATGCTCTAGTTTTATCTGGTGTATCATCTTTTGTGGGAGCTTTTCTAGCAACAATAGGGCTAATGCTATTAGCTCCAATCTTAGCAAGAGTTGCATTTTATTTTGGTCCAGCAGAATACTTTGCTTTATACCTACTTGCTTTTTGTACATTAGGAGGAATAGGAGCTGATAATCAAGCAAAGTCTGCAATTGCTGTTTGTCTAGGATTAGGCATTTCAATGATTGGAGTAGATAACTCAACTGGAATGACAAGATTTACAGGAGGAAACCTTCATTTATATGATGGTGTTGATTTTTTAGTCGCAATAGTAGGGCTTTTTGCAGTGACAGAAATTTTTGTTTTTATTGAAAGTAGAGGAAAAGATTCTGCCATAGGTGTAAAACTAGGGAAAATTTCAATCCCTTTTAAGGATATATATTTAACAAAATGGACTATGCTAAGGGCAACAATCGTAGGTTTTATAGCTGGAGTATTACCAGGGGCTGGGGCTTCTTTAGGAAGTTTCCTTGCTTACATGAGTGAAAAATCCCTATCAAAAGAAAAAGGTTCGTTTGGCACTGGTGATATTAGGGGAGTTGCTGCTCCAGAGGCTGGAAACAATGCTGCAGCAGGAGGTGCACTTGTTCCAATGTTAACCTTGGGTGTTCCTGGATCTGGAACAACTGCTGTTTTACTGGCATTATTAATGACACTAAATATTACTCCTGGCCCACTATTATTTAATGAAAGACCTGAAGTAGTATGGGGATTAATAGCCACACTACTGATTGCAAATTTTGTATTATTAATTCTAAATGTACCTTTGGTAAAAATTTTTACAAAAATTCTTCAAGTTCCTGCTTCATTCTTACTTCCTGGTGTTGCCATGATATCTTTTGTAGGTATTTACTCTTTGTCAGGTAGTTATTTTGATCTTCTACTAATGATTGGATTTGGAGTACTTGGTTTTACTCTAAGAAAATTGAAAATTCCAGCTGTACCAGTCATACTTGGAATATTACTAGGTAGCCACATGGAAGTTAGTCTAAGAAGAGCAATGGTATTATCTAATGGTGACTGGACCTATTTATTTGATTCATACATTTCAGTAGGATTATGGATTGCAGCTATAGTAGGATTTGTTGCTCCAATTTTTTTAAGATCTTACCTAAAAAAACCAACTCCTATTGGTGACTAAAATGAAAGCTAAAGTATTAATTCCTACTGGTGCTTTAGGTATTACTTATTGTAAAAAAACTTTAAATAAAGGCCTTAAAGAAAAACCCGATATTATTGTTGTCGATGGAGGATCCACAGATTCTGGACCAGCTTATCTTGGAATAGGAAAATCTAAATATTCTCGATCTACAACAAAGTCTGAATGGAAAACATTGATGATTGCTAGGGAAAGGCTAAAAATTCCTTTATTAATTGGAAGTGCAGGAACTTGTGGTACTGATAGCACAGTTGATTGGTTTGTTGAAATTACAAAAGAATTAGCAAAAGAGTTAAACCATAAAATCAGAATAGTTGTTATAAAATGCTCTCAGTCAAACAAAGAAATTAATAAGGCATTTTTAAAAAAAAACCTCTTCCCACTTAACAACGCTCCTAAAATCTGTTCTGATAAAATTCTGAAATGTACAAACATTGTTGGACTTGCAGGCGTTGAACAAATAACCGAAGCACTCAATTCTAAGGGAGACATAATAATTTGTGGAAGATCTACTGATGCTTCTTTAATTGCCAGCCTTCCGATACTAAAAGGTGTTGAGAAAGGAGTCGCATGGCACGGTGGAAAAATAGGAGAATGTGGGGCTTTTTGCACTACAAATCCTAAGTCAGGTGTTATTTTAATTTCTTTTAAAAAGAAGGGCTTTTATATAAAACCCATCAGCAATGATACTAAAGCTACACCTTATACAGTTTCAGCTCATATGGTTTATGAAAATTCAAATCCATCAACTTTAATAGAACCAGGAGGTCTTTTGAATGTCAAGAATGCGAGTTACACACAACAAAAAGACGGATCTGTTTATGTTACAGGTGCAAAATGGTTTAAAGATAGTAAATATAAGGTAAAACTTGAGGGCACCTATGTTGTTGGTTATCAAACAATTTCATTGGTATTAATAAGAGAAAAATCATATGTAGAAAATATAGAAAAATGGGCAAAACAAATTGAAATTACGGCAGAAAATACTATTAAAAACACCCTATCGTTAAAAAAGAAAAATTATGAAATTCAATTCAGATTTATTGGAAAAAATGCAACACTAGGATACTTGGAAAATAGAAAGGTAAATCCTAGTGAGATAGGTGTTTTGGCTATCGTAACCACAAAAAAAAAGAAGGATAGTGAAGAAATATGTAAAATTTTAAATCCACTATTATTACACCATTCTATATATAAAGATGGAGAATTACCTACTTTTGCATTCCCTTTTTCACCACCTTCCTTTGAAATGGGAAAAAAATATGAATTCTGTCTAAATCATGTAATAGAGATTAAAGATCCAATGGATATTTTCAAATTAGAAAAGTTCACAATATGAAATTAATTGAATTAGTTAAAAAAATTAGAAGCAAAAATGCAGGACCATTTTTGTTAACAATCGATATTTTTTTTTCAAATAAAAAGAGATTTATTAAGGTTTTAAAAAATTTAACTAAAAGTAAAATTTCTTTTCTTTATCAAATCCCAAAAAAACAAATTGATATATATCCTATCCATAATTTAAATATAATTAAAATTACTATTCCTAGACCGACCATACAAGGATCTACAAAAGATAGAGATCTTCATGGTGCATCATTCGGAATTATTTTAGAGGAATTAACAATTCTGTGATATTTAAATTTATTAATAATAAATCAGCAGCTGAATTAGTTATATCAATTTTTCTTGGATCTTTTGGTGCTTTCTTAGCGTGGTTTTTAAATATGCCTGCACCATTTCTATTGGGCCCAACTATAGTTTGCTCTATAAGTGCAATTTTAGGGTTAAAGTTCTCAATTCCTGCATTTCTCAAAAATTTCGGGTTTGCTATAATTGGAATAACAATAGGTTCAAACGTTACTCCTAGTTCACTTTCCCAAATTTCTACTTGGCCCATTAGCTTATTAATGATGATTTTTTCAATTTTTTTAATCACATATAGTGGAAAGTTTCTTTTATCAAATTTTTATTCAATTGACAAAAAATCTTCTATTTTGGCATCCTCTCCTGGTCATTTGAGCTTTGTATTAAGCTTAAGCAATGAGTTAAAAAAAGATACTCCTAAAATTGCAATAATTCAGTCCATTAGGGTTCTAAGTTTAACTTTGATTACACCATTATTAGTTATAATGACTTCTGATATAGAAATTTCAAATAATTTTATAATTAACGAAAAAACTATATCTTTAAATCAATTAATCCTAATAATTATTGCTTCTTTAATTTTTGGACTTGCTATAATAAATACAAAAATTCCAGCCCCGTTTTTAATAGCTGGTATGATTTGTACTACTTTAAGTCATGGAAGCGGTCTTACTGAAGGATTAATACTTCCCATATTTTCTTTTTTTGCTTTTATGGTTTTAGGAATTATGATTGGAACAAGGTTTGTTTCTGTAGACATAAAACTATTAAAATCTTCATTTTTGAGCGGATTTTTACTAACTATCGTTGGTGCATTATTATCTCTTAGTTTTGCACTGTTAACTTCCAAAGTTACTAATTTAGAATTAGTTGATACAATCATAGCTTTTGCCCCCGGAGGATTGGAAACCATGATAGCTATGGGAAGCATAGTTAATGCAGATCCCACTTTTGTAGCATTTCACCATGTAATTAGAATTATTTTTCTAACTTTTTTAATTCCTGTTCTTATCTTTAGAAAATAATTTCTATTTGTTTATAAAATAGAAAAGAAAATGTTATTACGGAAAGAACTGTGGTTCTGACTTTATATCCCACTGATTATACTTTATCTGTATACTTTTAAAAATTTCTGAGTTTATAAATTGATGCAACCACTTTTTTACACTGGGCCACTCTTGTTTATTAAACCACTCTATATCTGTATTTGCAAATTGTCTAATAAAAGGCAATATTGCCATATCAGCTAACGTTGGAGAAAAACCAAACAAAAAATTACCAACCATTATATTTTCCAACTTTATTAAAAATTCAGATGCTTTATTTCTACTTTTTTTTGGATCGATTGCTGGATATTTAGAATGGTATTTAGTCAAGTCCAAATAATATTTAAAAGATCCATCATTTTCTTTAATTAAATCATAACCAAGTTTAGGCATATTTAACCAATTCTTTGGATCATTAAATTTAAGAGCCCAAATCATTATATCTAAACTCTCATCAATAATTTTGTTTTTAGCAACCAAACATGGAACAGTTGCTGATAAAGATGAATCTAAAAATTCCTTTGGTTTTTCTTTAAGTGAAATTTCCCTGATTTGAACTTTAGTTTTTGAAATGACTAAACTTAGTCGAGCTCTCATAGCATATGGGCACCTTCTAAAAGAATAAAAAATAGGTATTGTTTGAGTTGCAGTTGACATAGTTTTTAAATCATTATTTATTTCTTTATCAGTAATTAGAATATCTACCACAACTTGAATAATTGTTATAATAGTTAATCTGTTTTATGTGTTTTTATTTTTTAATTATTGAGATATAACATCTTTTTGATATTTCATTATTCAATATCAATATAAAACTATAGAAAATGATAATTTGATTAATTTTTTTTTTAAAATAAAATATAGTCAGTATGTTAACGGATTAATAATTGTAACAATCATTGCCACTCTTTCGTTAATATTATCATCTTATTATTCAACACCAAAACTTTTATTTGCCATTCTCATTGGGATGTCTATTAGTTATTTATCCAATAAAAAATCTTTTGAAAAGGGTATCTGGCTCGCTTCTGATCCAATTTTAAAGTTAGGTGTTAGTTTTTTAGGTTTTAGATTGAGTCTTGAAAACGTAACTCAAGTTGGTGGAGTCTCTTTACTTCTAATCTTAATTCTAATTGTTCTTACAATTTTATTTGGATATTTTTTTTCCATAAAAATTCTAAAGAATAAATCGTTTGGCCTTCTAAGTGCAAGCTCTGTTGCAATTTGTGGTGCTTCTGCAGCAATTGCAGTTTTTTCTATACTGCCAAAAAATAAAATTGAAACTAAGGACTTATCATTGGTCATTATTTCTGTAACACTTTTATCTACAGTAGCCATGATAACTTACCCAATAATTTTTGATTTAATTGGAGCTAACGAAGTACAAAAAGGATTTCTAATTGGTTCAACCATACACGACGTTGCTCAAGTTATTGGGGCAGGATATTCTGTCAGTGACCAAACTGGAATAGTAGCTACATTTGTAAAAATGATTAGAGTAAGCTTACTTCCATTTTTAATTTTATTATTATTATTATTGATAAAAAAAGAGACTGGAAAGTCTTTTTCTATTCCTTGGTTTTTATTATTATTTATTATTTTTTGTTTATTAAATAATCTTTTCGATATTCCCAATTATTTAATTAGCTTTATTAATAACTTTTCTAGTTTGTGCATACTTCTTGCAATTTCAGCAATTGGTGTAAAAACAAATTTTTCATTTTTTTTCGGAATAAGCTATAAATATTTTATTTTAATATTTCTAGAAACTATTTTTTTATTAATTACTTCCATAATTATAATAAAAACTGGAATAATAACTGGCTAATTTAGAATTTTTTTTACTAAAATTTCATATGCTATCTGTAGTAAAAATTTTCATATCTATGCTATTGCTTTATTTGTAAATTATTCTAACATTCAATTACAGAGTTAAATAAATGACTTAGTTTGGAGGAAGAATTTAATGAAAGTTTATTATAAAATAGGGTTGGCTTTATCATTATTTGTATCAAGCCTACTGCTTGGATTGTCAGCTTCTTTTGCTGAAGATTGTAATAGAGGTACTTTAGATGATGCATATTGCGATAGAAATTTTGATCAGGTAGCTGATTTACCATTAGATCCTAAAGATTGGGTGGATCCAAAAACAATTATTTTTACTTATACACCTGTTGAAGACCCTGCAGTATATGCAAACATCTGGCAGAATTTTGTCAAACATCTTGAAAAATACACAGAGAGAAAAGTTGTGTTTTTTCCAGTTGAATCAAATGCTGCTCAATTAGAAGCCATGCGATCTGGACGATTACATGTTGCTGGTTTTAATACTGGATCTAATCCAATTGCAGTAAGTTGTGCTGGCTTTGTCCCTTTTGCAATGCATGCAAAAGATGATGGATCATATGGTTATGAAATGGAAATAATTGTTAAGGAAGATAGTCCTATTCAATCCCCTAGCGAGATTAAAGGTAAAACTCTTGCATTTACTTCTCCAACCTCAAACTCCGGATTTAAAGCACCATCAGCTATCTTAAAAGGTGAGTTTGATTTAATAGCTGATAGAGATTTTACACCTACATTTTCAGGAAAACATGATAACTCTATACTTGGTGTTTATAATGGAGATTATGAAATTGCATCCGTTGCAAATTCAGTTCTTCAAAGAATGATAAGAAGAGGAGTTATTGAAGAAGGAAAGCTTAGGGCTGTCTATAAATCACCAACTTTTCCTACCACAGGATACGGTCATGCTCATAACTTACATCCTGAGCTAGTAGGAAAAATTAAATCAGCTTTTTTTACATGGGACTTTGATGATGATCCCCTTTATAAAAAAGAATTTGCAAAAGCAGATCGATTTATTGGAATTCGCCATATGAATGATTGGGCTGTTATTAGACAAATAGATAAAGCAAATGGCGTAAGCTACGATTGCAAATAGTATTTCTATTATAATTAAGATTAGCCAGGTTAATCAATAAGCCTGGCTTTTTAAAAATGAGCGTTTAATGTTAGAACTAGAAAATTTGACGAAGAAATATAATACTGGTGACCTTGCCCTTCAAGGTATTGATCTAGAAATTCCTAATGGACAAGTTCTTGCACTTATTGGACCTTCAGGTGCAGGAAAGTCTACCTTGATTAGGTGTATTAATAGACTAGTTGAACCAACCAATGGATCGGCAATTTTAAATAAAGTTAATTTGACTAAATTATCTTCAAGGGCTTTAAGAAAATCTCGTAGAAAAATGGGAATGATTTTTCAAGAATATGCCTTGGTAGAAAGACTGACCGTAATGGAAAATGTTTTGTCTGGACGGTTAGGATATGTTGGATTTTGGAAAAGTTTTTTTAGAAAATTCCCTAAAAAAGATATGAATGAAGCCTTCAGACTTTTAGATAGAGTAGGTCTTCTGGAAATGGCAGATAAAAGAGCAGATGAATTATCAGGGGGTCAAAGGCAAAGAGTGGGGATTTGTAGAGCTTTAATTCAAGATCCAGATCTCTTACTAGTGGATGAACCAACAGCAAGCTTAGACCCTAAAACGTCTAGACAAATAATGAGGCTAATCAATGAATTATGCCAAGAAAGAGGGCTAACAGCAATCATAAATATACATGACGTTTTATTAGCTCAAATGTTTTCACAAAGAATTGTAGGTCTTGCTTTAGGAAAAATAGTTTATGACGGAAATCCTGAAGGTTTAACTCCTGAGGTTTTAACTAAAATCTATGGAGAAGAGGATTGGTCTGCAACTATTGAAAAGGTTGAAGATGAAGATGAGGAAATGTAATACTTGATAAACAATACTATTACAACTTCATATCCTGACTATTGGAAAAAACCTCCTTTTATAAAAAGAAGTTGGTTACGCTGGACAATTATAATTGGTTCCATCCTATATTTGATCGCTGCTTTATTAAGTATGGATATTAATATTCAAAGAGTTTTGGAAGGTATACCAAGAGGACAGAGATTCATTGAATCTTTTTTTCCTCCTAATTTTTCAGATAATCGCGGTGTAGTTTGGGAAGGGATACTTGAAAGTGTTTGGATGGCTATCATTTCAACAGTCGCTGGTATAGCTCTGTCCATACCAATTGGGCTTGGGGCTGCAAGAAACTTAGCCCCTTTATGGATTTATATGACCTGTAGATTTATAATTGCAGCATCTAGAACATTTCCTGAAATTATATTAGCAATTTTTGCTGTAAAACTCTTTGGTTTTGGTCCATTTGCTGGATTTATTGCTTTAAGTCTTGGAACAATAGGTTTTTTTGCAAAATTACTAGCAGAAGATATTGAAAATAGTAGTCCTGCACAAGCTGAAGCAGTAAAGGCAACTGGGGCTAATTGGTTTCAGTGGATTAATTATGCAATTCAACCCCAAGTAATGCCTAGAATGATCGGTTTATCAGTTTACAGGCTTGACATTAATTTCAGAGAGTCAGCAGTTGTAGGTATAGTTGGAGGGGGAGGAATTGGAGCCACTTTAAATACTGCCTTTTCTCGTTATGAGTTTGATACGGCAGCGGCAATTTTATTTGTAATTATAGCAATTGTTATGGTTCTTGAGTATGCATCTGGTCATCTTCGTAAGTGGGTGCAATAATGGTTGTATTAAAAAAACAAAATGAATTAGTTTGGAAAAAAAGAACTACACAGCAACAATGGATAAATTGGTTTTTTTGGCTTATTGGTATTTCTATTGTTTTATTAGCTTGGAAAATAATTTCTGATAAAACAATCTGGTTTTTTGTGCAAGATGCTCCAAGACAAGCGGCTGACATTGGCTCACGAATGGTACCTCCTAAATGGTCTTATGCCCTCGAATTATTTAAACCAGTATGGGATACCATAAATATTGCTACTTTAGGTACAGTAATAGCTATGATTATAGCAGTACCTGTAGCATTTTGTGCTGCTAGAAATACAACTCCTCACAGTTCTGTTAGAATAGTTGCCTTATTTATAATTGTAGCATCCAGATCTGTGAATTCACTTATCTGGGCTCTAATGTTAGTTTTTATTTTAGGGCCTGGAGTACTTGCTGGAACTGTTGCAATAGGTTTAAGATCTATAGGTTTTTGTGCAAAGTTAATTTATGAATCAATTGAAGAAATTGACGGTAATCAAGTTGAAGCAGTTAAGGCTACTGGAGCAAGTAATTTACAGCAAATGATATATGGCATTATTCCTCAGGTGTTACCAACCATTGCAGGAGTAGGTATATATCGTTGGGATATAAATATTAGAGAATCTACAATACTAGGTTTAGTTGGTGCAGGTGGAATAGGTTTACAATTAAATGGCTCCATCAATACTCTTGCTTGGACACAAGTCTCTACTATTTTACTTGTAATTTTAGCTACAGTATTTGTATCAGAATGGGTATCTGCTAAAGTTCGTGGTGCAATTATCTGAAATATTTGTTAATTTTTTTAAACCCTATAATAATTATTCTGAATTCTCTTTAATTTCTTCTTTTGGCGGTTGAAT
>PAQA01000047.1 GCA_002709155.1 Rhodospirillaceae bacterium | reverse complement strand
CTGGTCTCTCTCCTGGTATATTAAAATCTAATCTACTTTTTTGAGCCCCAATTGCACCGCCTGTTACAGCCCCCTCGACCTGGGAACAAAGAAGATGCAGAGCAGTATGCATTCTCATGTGTCTAAACCGACGCTCCCAATCGATATTCATGGTTACGCCTTGACCAACAATCATTTCACCCTTGTTAGCATTCAAGATATGTAAAATTCCATTTGGCGTCTTTACAGTGTTTGTAACGGTCAAATCTTTTCCATCCTGCATGCTAAAACTTCCCGTATCGCCTGGCTGGCCGCCACCTTCAGGATAAAAGATGGTTCGATCTAATATCACCCCTTCATCCATAACACGGTACACTTTTGCATCAGCGGTTTTTGAATATGTCGCTTCCTTAAAAAGTTCTTCAGTCATTTAAATACTTTCCTACTAGTTTTGGTTATTTTGCATCACGGTATGTGCATGGTTAAGGGGGCCATGTCCTTTTCCAAATTGAGGGGCTGTTTTTATGGCTGTGAATACATAGTCTCTTGCACGTTGCACTGCCATTTCTAAAGTATTTCCCTGGGCAATACCTGTAGCAACGGCCGATGCCATAGAGCACCCAGTTCCATGCGTATGTTTCGTGAGCAATCGGGGACCACTATATGTTTTTTCCGTATCTTTAGTAACTAATATATCCGTAAGAGTTTCATCCTTCAGATGGCCACCTTTCAGCAAGACTGCTTTTGAGCCCATTTCTAAAATGGCATGAGCCGCTCGACGCATCGTGTCTATATCACTTATTTCTAAACCTGTTAATAATTCTGCTTCTGGAATGTTGGGAGTTAAAAGATCAGCTCTTACAATCATATAAGACTTCAATGCATCCAAAGCTGACAATTCTAATAATTCATGTCCTCCTTTTGCTACCATCACGGGATCTACTACTAAATATTTTTCCCTACCATCTTTTTCTATAGCCTCGGAGACCGCCTCAATTACCTGTACGTTATGGAGCATGCCCGTTTTAATACAGTCAGCACCTAGGTCAGATAGAACTACTCTTATCTGCTCTAAAAGAAAATTTATAGGAACTTCAATAATTGATGATACACCCATTGTATTCTGCGCCGTTAGTGCAGTTATCGCTGTAGTTGCAAATCCTCCTAAGGCAGTAACAGTTTTGATATCGCCCTGAATTCCTGCCCCACCACCAGAGTCAGAGCCCGCACAGATTAAAACTTTTCCTTTCATTAGAGTAGGCGAGTGGATATTTGTCATTAAACTTTAAGCCTTTCTATTTTTTATTCGTAAATTTTTGTATTACCTCACCGATAGATGCGACTATTTCCGCGACCATCTCTGGACATTGGCCCTCCGCCATAACGCGAATTAATGGCTCTGTTCCAGATTTTCTAATTAAAACCCTACCTTGGTCCCCCAGCCGGCTTTGGCCTTGTTTTATTATTTTTTTTACTTCTTCTTCTTCTAATGGGTTTATATTTTCTATTCTTAAATTTAGAAGTTGTTGTGGTAATGGCTCAAATACACGAGTAATCTCGTTAATCGTCTTATTAGCTGAAACTGCAATAGCCAACATCTGAAGTGCAGCTATAATCCCATCACCCGTTGTAGCATAATCACTCAGAATTATATGCCCAGACTGTTCTCCCCCTAGGTTACATCCATTAGCTCTCATGTATTCTAAAACATATCGGTCTCCAACCTCAGTTCGAAATAGATTTAAGTTTCTAGTTTTTAGATATTTTTCTAACCCTAGGTTCGACATGGCTGTGCCGACAATATTATCGCTTTTCAATAGGCCTAATGATTGCCATGCTGTTGCTATTGCTGCCATTATTTGATCACCATCAACTGTATTACCTAGTTGATCCACAAGTACTAAACGGTCCGCATCTCCATCTAACGCGATACCAACGTCTGCTTCGTTTTTGAGTACTGCCTCTTGCATGTTTTTAGGAGCTATAGCACCGCAGTGGTGATTAATATTGAATCCATCCGGTTCAACACCAATTGGTATTACATCTGCACCCAATTCAAAGAAAACTTTTGGAGCTAGCTTATAGGCAGCACCATTCGCACAGTCCACGACTATCTTAAGTCCCCCTAACGTCAATCCTTTAGGGAAAGAGCCTTTGGCTATTTCAATGTATCGACCTGCAGCATCATCAAGCCGTTTAGCTCGTCCAAGTTCAGAGGGGCCTGCTCTTTTTTTATCCTGATTATTAATTAAATTTTCTATGCAAACTTCTATTTCGTCCGAGAGCTTATACCCATCAGGACCAAATAATTTTATACCATTGTCATAAAAAGGATTGTGCGAAGCTGACAGCATCACCCCCAGATCTGCTCGAAGAGATCGCGTAAGCATTGCTACCCCCGGCGTCGGCATCGGTCCTACTAAGATGACGTCCATACCAATAGCAGTAAATCCAGCGACCATAGCGGGTTCGAGCATATAACCAGAGAGACGAGTATCTTTACCTATAACTGCAAGAGGTCTCTGCTTTCCGGTTTCTGGCGCGAAGTAACGACCTGCAGCCATCGCGATTTTCAACGCGGTTTCCGCCGTCATCGGTTCCTCGTTAGCCGGACCTCTTACACCATCAGTCCCAAAGAATTTGCGCATCATTTTTATAACCCAACACCAGCATTAAACAGTTCTGAGAAACGTTAAAACTACTATACTAGTTGATTTATATCGATGCCGAATATTAATTTCGATTAAAAACTGCATTGTAAAGCTTCTTTAATAGCCAAAGCTTGCCTCGTCTCACTAACGTCATGCACTCTTAATAGCTGTACTCCCTCGCCAGCAGCATATATTGCTGCAGCCAAGGACCCTGGCAGTCTTTTATCTACTGGCTCGCCATCACTTAGGCTGGCTATAAGGGATTTTCTTGACATTCCTAAAAGAATTGGGAAGCCCAGACTGTGGAGAAGACTTATTCGTGTTAATATGGAGATATTATGATCATCATTTTTTCCAAATCCTATGCCGGGGTCTATTATTAAGTTTTCTGGCAAAATTCCCGCCTGAAGGCAAACAGATACCCTCCACTTCAAATAATCAAAAACATCAAGTATTGCACTATCGTATTGAGGCCTTTTTTGCATTGTAAGAGGGGTGCCTTTCATGTGCATAAGGACGACCGGTACTTTATATTTTGCCGCTAAAGATAGGCTATTTGGATCTCCTGTAAGTGCCGTGATATCGTTGATAATCGATGCACCGGCGGAAAGTGCTGCTTCCATTACTTTAGCCTTTGATGTATCGATGCTTATGGGAACACCAAATCCCTTAATTCCTTCTATTACAGCTACCACTCGATCTATCTCTTCTGACGTTTTTATAGAACTGGAGCCAGGCCTTGTAGACTCTCCGCCAACATCTATAAAATCCACGCCCTCGGCAATTAATGAGTGCGCCCTTGAGATCGCAGCCTCCGTATTAAAGCTGGTTGCAGCTCCAAAAAAACTATCCGGGGATACATTAATTATACCCATTAATAGAGGCGATGTATCTTTCTCCTCAAAATATCCAGCGCGCCTGCTCACAATCATGAGCATTAGCTCGTCGAGCTCTTCCATACAGCCCTCGGCTAAAGCCCACGCTCGTGCTGCATCAATAGATGACTCAAAAGAATAAATATGTTGTTGATCCCGCAGAATTAACTCTATTTTTTCGAACACGAGGCTCCCACCAGCTAGGCGGCAGTAGCTTGATTCTCGGTTATCTTGATCAAGCTGAGGCGAATAGATCAAGTTGATAGGCCTGCAGTATAAATGAGTGACGCCAGCCACAAAAAAGCCGCGCGGTGGCACGGCTAATTTTGTAGCTTCACGCATAACTAAAGGTTTTAATCGCCAAGCTGCGGGTCAGGCTCTAAATCCCTACCAGACTGATTATCTTCACCACCGGTTGGTACCGATGACCTCCTGCCACTTCCTGCCTTTGGCGTTTCGTCGCCTGGTTTATTCTTGGATAGAGTATTACCATTTATCAACGATGCGATTTCATCTCCAGATAGTGTCTCGTATTCCAAAAGTCCCTTGGCCACCGTCTCTAGTTGATCCTCATTTTTAGTTAATATATTTGATGCATCTGTGTAAGCTTCATCAATGATTCTACGTGTTTCTTCATCGATAGTTTTAGCTGTAGCATCAGAAAGATTTTTTGTCTGAGTAACAGAATGGCCCAAAAACACCTCCTGCTGATCTGCACCATAAGCTAAGAATCCAAGTTTATCGCTCATTCCCCATTCCGTAACCATACGCCGCGACATATCGGACACCATTTTTATGTCAGAAGACGCGCCTGTCGTAATTTTCGTCTCCCCGAAAATCATTTCCTCTGCTATTCTGCCACCGCATGCAACTCTCAGATCAGCAAAAATCTTTGCTTTTGAAAGAGAAATTCTATCCCCTTCTGGTAATCGCATCACCATCCCTAATGCTCTGCCCCGCGGAATAATAGTAGCTTTGTGAATTGGATCCGAATCTTCACAATGCAACGCAACCACTGCATGGCCAGCCTCATGATAAGCGGTTAACTTTTTCTCTTCGTCCGTCATTACCATTGATCGGCGCTCAGAACCCATCATTACTTTATCTTTAGCTTCTTCAAATTCACTCATAAATACAACACGTTTACCCTTACGGGCCGCTAAAAGAGCTGCTTCATTAACAAGATTTGCAAGATCCGCTCCCGAAAACCCGGGGGTACCTCGCGCAATTGTCCGTGCCTCGACATCAGGGGCCAATGGGACTTTACGCATATGCACCTTTAATATACGCTCTCTACCTAATATATCGGGGTTCGGAACTACCACCTGACGATCGAAACGTCCTGGCCTCAAGAGCGCTGGGTCTAAAACATCTGGGCGGTTAGTAGCAGCTATTAAAATCACTCCCTCGTTAGCCTCGAAACCATCCATCTCAACCAATAATTGGTTAAGAGTTTGTTCCCGCTCGTCGTTGCCACCACCTAAACCAGCACCACGGTGTCGACCAACCGCATCTATTTCGTCAATGAAAATGATACAGGGTGCATTTTTCTTGCCTTGCTCGAACATGTCCCTGACGCGACTCGCACCTACCCCAACAAACATCTCCACAAAATCCGATCCTGATATTGTAAAAAAGGGTACGTTAGCCTCTCCGGCGATGGCGCGAGCCAAAAGGGTCTTACCTGTCCCTGGTGGTCCCACTAACAAACAACCCTTGGGTATCTTACCGCCCAGTCTCTGGAATTTTTGTGGGTCTTTCAGAAATTCTACAATCTCCTCTAATTCGGTTTTGGCCTCGTCGATACCTGCGACGTCATCAAATGTCACCCTACCTAATTTTTCTGTCAGAAGTTTCGCTTTACTTTTCCCGAACCCCATGGCTTTTCCTCCACCTCCTTGCATTTGGCGCATGAAAAAAATCCATACCCCAATGAAGAGAAGCATTGGGAACCAAGAGATCAATATACCTAAAAGCCCTGACATACCTTCTTCTTTCGGGGCCGCTGAAATGCGGACATTACCAGAACGAAGTCTATCTACGATACCAGGGTCGTTGGGCGTATATGTAGAGAAGGCGCGCCCATCATTAAAATGTCCCTTTATGGTGTTACCTTGAATGGTGACCTCGTTAATACGGCCGCTCTCTACTTCATTCAAGAAATCAGAGAAAGCGAGACTGGAATAATGCCCACGAGATCCGTTATTTTGGAAAAGATTGAACAAAGCGACCAGTAAAACGCCAATAACAATCCAAAGAGCTAAGTTCTTACCATATTTATTCACAAATCATTCCCTATCAATATTCTTTAAACACCCAGTAGCACGTATGAGTTTTATTTTACAAATACGGTTTTTTGCACCATCTAACAAGCAGTTAAGCAATTAACTCGCGAACCCAGTCAGCGTCGGGCCGAAATTCCGCTACCAGCTCACGAGAAACAGCACACCGTTTCGCGACGTGTACTCCTGTAAAGTGGGGTATCGAGAGCCCTCCGTCAAGGTGTCGGATAACAGGTAAAGCCAATCTAGCCTTGAAGGGGATCTTTTTAAGCATGGCAAAATGTTCAAAACATTTCGTATCTTCGATAACTTGACACCATCCATGATGACCTAACGCTTCTATAATGGCATTCTGATCCCCCGATAAAGTTATTTCAAATCTATTATCCCATCGAAATGTTTCCCCCGACAGACATACAATTGGTGCAGGGCATTTTGCATATTCTCTATAAATTAGAATACTACCCTTTTCCGATTTCTGAACTATACATCCCCCTAGCGTTTCACTTAATGAGGGTTTATCCGTGAGATTTTTGCATAACTTGCCAATCCTGCGCTTTTTTATGGGTTTCGAAGCCCCACCGATGGACCTAAGTATTCGGCCTATCATTAGCTCTGCAAAATAGGGAGGCAATTTGTTAAAATCTGAGGCCTCAAACCAAATTAATCCTAAAGAAGAAACCCCACCGGAATATTTTATGAAATCACGACAATGATGGTCAATAATACCACGCAAACTAGTCATAATTCTAGAAAACCGCTCGATAGATTGACTTGCTAACCCGACTTGCTCAACTTTTGGCTGCAGGTTTCGCCAAAAAACACGGGTAAATCTTCCATCTAAATTACTAGGATCATTTATCCACTTTTGATTATGGTGATTGCAAGTAGCTATGAGCCTCTTTTTGGTTATTGATAGCAATGGTCGGGCTACGATTAATCCTCGCACCCTTGTATAACTCAGCATGCCGCTAAGACCATCGGGCCCCGTATCCGCATTTATACGCATAAAAAGTGTTTCGATTTGATCGTCTAACGTGTGCCCCAATAACACTACATCAACACTATTTGACCTGCACCAGTTGTCAAATGCCAAGAAACGCCAACGTCGTGCTTTCTCCTGAATACCTGTTGTTGGTTTTGGTTGCTTGATAGTAAGAATTTCAAAGGGGATTGCTAATCTTTCGAGCCAAGAAGCAACCACTGTGGCTTCATATGCGGAGGATACTCGAAGACCGTGATCCACGATCAATGCTGTCACCAAAACACTATTTAAACGCGCCCACCTCGCTGCAAGGATACATAATGCCATACTGTCCGCCCCACCAGATACACCAACAGCCAAATGGGGGTTGTTAACGGTCACTCCGCAATTGGCTATCAAGGATCCAAATTCTTGATGTCCGACTGGGGGGTTGGATTCATTGCATAGCGATTTATTATCTAACATCAGTTAGCCTTCGCAACCAATCCTTTTACTTTCCGTTATTGCTTTCTTTTTAGTTGAGGAAGCTAATTGTGGAAACTCGTTCAGTAACTGCCCAAAAGCAAGACAAGCATCCTCAGGACGTTTTAACCTAACTAATGAAAAACCAAGGCCTAGCAGACTATCCGCTGTTTTTGGGCTTGTAGAGTATTTCTCATAACCTGTTATGAATATCTCAGCCGCTTTGTCGTATAACCCCCTTGTATAAAATGTTTTACCCAACCAATAATTTGCATTAGCTGCCAGCGGATCATCCCCATGAGCATTAATGAACTCTAATAAAGCTGCCTCGGCTTTTTTGTAGTCTCGTTTCCTCAAATATTGAAAGGCATGCTTATAACGTTCGTTGGGAGTTCCAACTGGCAACAACGATGCTTTTTTGTTCTCCTTTTGCGGGGGCACAGAACTTATGACCTTGGTTGAGTCAAGGTTGCTTGCCGTTTTTTTGTTAACCGAATCGGGTAAATAGCCTAAAACGCCCGATTTTTTGTCTTTTTTTTGATTAGAGACTACGCTTATCGCGTTTGGGTTTTCGGCTTGTTGACGAGCGATAACCTTATCTTTGAATGGAGCATCGGTTTCTAATACTGCTAACCGCCGATCCAGGTCGCCTACGAGCTTGTCTATTCGATTATTTAATTCCTCAGATAAACCTTGGAGCGAGCGAACAAGCGCTTCGAGCCTCTGTAATTTTATGATATTTTGGGCCGCAGCACTTTGATGGGAAGTAATTTCAACCGCACGCCTAGATTTGACAACAAGCGGCTCGGAAGCGGTTTTAATGCCATTTTGGCTAGATGGTGACTCAATCGTCCTCTTTTCTGAAAACACGTGTCTATTTAAATCATTCATTTCCGACTCAAGTCTACTAATTCTATTCAACAAGTCGTTATTGGACTGGCTACTTGCCGTGTTGGCCGAGAAATAAAGAACTACAAAACACAAAACGCGCACTATCAACCACTTTTGTTGAGCCATTTTGATATTCCTTATTAATCCGCTAAAGATTCGATTTTTAAAAGAATATAAGACACCTATGTCAAAATTAAGGCGCTACAAAAAATAATAATGTAGCGCCACCATTTTTCGGTATGTATTACTTTTTACTGTATTGTCGTGACGCCACGTCTATTTTGGCTCCAGGAAGCTTTATCATTGCCCAGTGCTACAGGCTTTTCTTTACCGTAGCTGATGGTGCTTACTCTTCCACCATCTACACCTCGTGCTACCAAATAGTCTTTTACTGCATTTGCTCTACGCTCACCTAACGCTAAGTTGTATTCCCGCGTACCACGTTCGTCACAATGCCCTTCTATTGATACTCTAACGCTGGGGAATTTTTGTAACCACGTAGCCTGACGGTCTAATGTAGACTGCGAGTCGATCGTTAAATCTGAACTATCATATCCAAAAAAAATCCTATCTCCTACCTCAGACACAAAATTTTCTTTTGAACCGGGTACGGTTCCATAGGAGACGCTACCGCTCGAACTTCCACTAGCACTAGCAGACTTACTCTGCTCGTTTGAACTTCCGCCGCCGCTTGAACCGCCAGCTATATCTTGATCTTGTGCACAAGCCGCTAGCATTGCCGCCGCAGCAATTAGACTTAAAATATTAAGTCGCATGATTTAACCCCTTAAACAATCTAAACGAAGCTCGCGATTACTGAGTACATGTACAACACCATTTTCTATAGTTATGCAACATCGAACTGAAATAAATATATGATTAAGCACGGAAAATAAACCTAAAACCGATTAAAATCACTTTAAAAAGCAATTTTTTTGGTTTTTTAGTTGTTTAAGGGAGACCACGCAGGATCAGACGCATCATTTGGCGTTATTATTTCCCGTTCATTGAAGCCTGTAAGATCGATAGAAAAAAGTTTGACTGAACCGCTTCTACCATTCGCTTTAGGTCGCATTTGTCGGAAAAAAATAAGAACTCGGCCATTCGGCGCCCAGGTTGGCGACTCGACAAGGTAACCACTGGTTAAAATACGTTCCCCAGTACCGTCTGGCTTCATTACCCCGATCGAAAAAACACCTTTGCGCATTTTTGTGAAAGCAATTAAGTCCCCCCGCGGCGACCAAACCGGAGTTGCATATCGGCCATCTCCAAAACTGATTCTCTTAACTGATTTGCCATTAGCATTCATTACATAGATTTGCTGCGTTCCACCACGGTCCGAATTGAAAACTACCCGCGCACCATCAGGTGAAAAGGTTGGTGAAGTGTCTATCGCCGGACTGTTTGTTAACCTTCGGACCCTTCTAGTTGCCAGATCCATAGTATAAATGTCAGTGACACCGTTTTTTGCCAAACTCATAATCACTTTTGATCCGTCAGGAGAAAAACGAGGCGCAAAAGTCATACCCGGGAAATCACCTAGCACTTCTTGCTGGCCAGTGTCTATATTAAAAATATATACTCTGGGTTTTTTATTATAGTAACCTAAATATGTAATTTCTTGCATGGTTGGGGAAAACCTCGGAGTCAACACTAAATCAGATCCATCAGTTAAAAAGCGATGGTTAGCTCCATCTTGATCCATTATGGCTAGACGCTTGCGCCGTCTATCCTTCGAGCCACTCTCTGATATGTAGACTATCCTAGTGTCAAAATAACCATCCTCACCCGTTATTCTTTTGTATATTAGATCCGAGATAATGTGAGCAACCCGTCGCCAGTTTTTGGGCGTCGTAAAGTACGAATTACCAACCATTTGCTGTTCTGCAAATGTATCCCAAAGTCTAAATTGAATATTCAAACGGCCATCCGCTTCTATATTCACCCGACCATGGACCATAGCTTGGGCATTGAGAACTTTCCAGTTAGAAAACTCGGGACGTCTATCTAATGGGACTGCTTTTTTTATGAAGGCTTCTTTATTTATAGGAGCAAATAGACCAGACCTCTCTAGATTCTGGGCAATAACTTGTGAAATGTCGCTTCCCACCTGATTATAATTGTCATCAACACCAACAAAATCGTTTAATGCTATGGGCATTGGATCAGCTCGACCTTGGGTAACATCAATTCTAAGTTCTGCAGAAGCCATCTCACTGCCTAAAAAAAACAACCCCAGTAGACCCAAGATAAAACTCAATCTTTTGCCTTTTTGATATTTTGAAGTGACTGTAGTCATGATTTTACTCCACGCATTACTGTAGCATATTCTTTGGATCGAAATTAAATATAAATGATTTCCATAACTTATATTTGTCCAACGGGAATTTGAGCGGGATACAATCCGGATGGCTTAATGCTCTCAATGCACTCTCTGCGGCCGCTCGATAGTATGGATCAGAATTCATTCTTACCGGATCTAACACTCTGGCTTTTCGAACGGTAGCATCCGGGTTCATATTCATTTCTATCTCAACACTTAATGCTTCTGCCTGACGAGCACCAGAAGTAATATTCCAGCACTGACCTATTTGCTGACGAACCAAGTCTATCTCGCTTATAGTTACTTTTTGTTCCGGATTAAAGGATCTATTACTTTCACTTTTTGAGGCTTTTTTTAACCTATCTGCAAGACTCTTTTTGCTTTTCAAATTATCAGGTTTTATTTTTTTTAAATCTTTCAACAAACTATTAAATTTCTTTTGCACAGGTCTTTGGGAGGGGGATGGCTTTTGCATCATTTTTCGCCTCGGCTTAATCGGTGATGGCTTAACCTTTGGCTTGGATATTTTTGGTGGAGCAGCTGTTTTTTTTGGTGTTTTAGGTTTCGGAGTACTTTCAATAGTTTTCTTAATTGGCTGTGGGATTGCTTGCTTGTCTTTCAATGATTTACTTTTCTTGGGTTTTGGTGTTTTCGGTTTATTCTTTGGAGGCTTTGGCTGTATTTTTTTCTTTGGGGACGGCCTTTTTTCCTCCGATAGGGGAGGCAGATTAGTAACTTTCGCTATATCAGCAACTTTTACAAAAATAATATCATCTAGAACCGGCGGTTCACGCCGCAAATGTGGAAACCCAAACCAAGTAATTAATATAACTAACGCATGTAAACCGATAGAGAGAGTTACGCCCAGTCTCATCCAAAATCACCCGCCATTTTTTGATGATTTTGGTTTAATTAAATCTAACGGGAAGGCCTCTATTTCATTTTTAAGAGTAGCCATATCAGTGCGTAGAGCTATGACCTGGATACCAGCATTTCGTATTTCTCCTGCAACTACCGCTATAGCTCCATAGTTCAATCTCGCATCACCCCTTAAGTGAACTTTTACCTTAGGATTCGCAGACTTTATCTGGATTAATTGTGGAGTGAGTGATGAAAGTAGTATTTCATTTTTATTCACATAGATTCGTTTTTCTTCATCTATCTCAACATTTAAGGGAGTGTCATCATCGGCTATTATATATTCTTTACCTACCTTGGGTAGTTGCACTGGAATGCCAAGAACTAACAAAGGAGCGGTAACCATGAAAACAACTAACAAAACCAGCATAACGTCGACAAAAGGTGTAACGTTGATTTCGCTCATTGGTTGGCTTTTGCCACGTCTATTTCTGCCTCTTTTGGTAACCTGAAAAGCCATCACTCATGCCCCTCTTCCAGCCACCTTGAGAGAATAGCTATAAATTCGGAAGAAAAACCCTCAAGGCGTTGCGCGAACCGATCAAGATCGTGGCTAATCTTGTTATAGGCTACCACTGCTGGAATAGCAGCTACTAGACCTAAAGCAGTTGCAAATAAGGCTTCCGCAATTCCTGGAGCGACGACTGATAAAGCTGTCGTCTTGGTTGCTGCTATCGATTGAAACGCATCCATAATTCCCCAAACAGTCCCAAACAAGCCAACAAATGGCGCCGTAGACCCAACTGATGCCAGAAAAGACATATTTTTCTCTAATTGTTCCATCTCACGATCGATGGTAAGGTTCGACATTTGTTGTAGTCTTTCCATCAGGCTCGCTTTAACTTCCTCTCCTTTGGAGACCAACCCATGTGCTTTTGATCGCCTCCACTCCCTCATACCTTCACAAAAGACCAAGGACATCGGATCAGAAGGCGTATTCCCAATATGGTCATACAAACTCTCTAAATCTCCTCCTGACCAAAAGCTGTCTTCGAAAGAGCGTATATTCGATCGTAACCTTCGTAACTTGAAAACTTTATCTAAGATTATTGCCCATGTGCAGACTGAAACTATAACCAATCCAATCATCACGGCTTGAACAATGGGGTCGGCCGACATAAACAGACCAATAATACTGAGGTCTAGCTCTGAGGAGCCGCTAAGCTGCACACTATCAACTATGGTTTGTTCCATCTAGTCTACCGTCCTTTATGATCAAAATTCATACTAGAAATTGCCTCTCTTACGAGGCGGGGGAAACGCGTTGCCCTACCACGGCTATTGATACAGGCGAGTTGGACATTAAGCTGTACCAGCCAACTCTCATCGACAACACCATCAGTTATTTTGTGAATGGTTTGCTTGGCTTCGATCTTCGCACCGCTAACCGAATTGAATTCCGTCTGAATTTCTATCAAATCATCGAGACGAGCTGGTTTCTTGAAATCAATTGAACAATAACGTACAGCAAGTGAAACGCCCTGCTTCCTCAAAATATCAATTTGATTTATTTGACAACTTCTCAAATACTCGGTTCGAGCATGTTCCGCTAATGTCAAATAGTCTGCGTGGTAAACAATTCCACCGGCATCTGTTGCATCGTAATAAATACGTGTTCTGAACCGATGAATATTGTTTAGCCAACCGTCCGAAATGAGATCTCTAGACACATGGTTACCCATCTAATGTGTTGCCATCTAGAATTTTTCCAGAATTCTCGTTCAGAATATCTAACTGTTCAGATGATTTTGGAGCTGATAAGCCCAAATACTCATATGAGGATACAGACAAAACTCGGCCGCGCGGGGTACGCCCGATCAAGCCCTGTTGCAGCAAATATGGTTCGATAACCTCTTCTATAACATCACGTTGTTCCGATAATGCAGCGGCCAACGTTTCTGCTCCAACAGGACCGCCCCCATAATTTTCAGCTATGCATCGGAGATATCTGCGATCCATTGTATCCAGCCCTCGGTTATCTACTTCTAACCTGTTGAGAGCAGAATCTGCAGCAGGAGCGTCAATTTCTGTAGCACCCGCCACGCCAGCAAAATCTCGCACTCTACGCAGTAACCTACCAGCCACTCTAGGCGTTCCTCTAGAACGCCTGGCGATCTCTTCAGCGCCGTCATCTGTTAGGTTAAAATGCATTAATTTCGCGGCCCGCATTATTATTTGACACAGTTCTTCGTTGTTATAAAACTGGAGGCGCATTGGGATGCCAAATCTTTCACGAAGTGGTGTTGTCATCAATCCCGATCTGGTGGTTGCAGCCACGAGAGTAAATGGCGCCAAATCTATCCTTAAAGATCTAGCGGCGGGGCCTTCTCCTATAATCAGATCAAGTTGAAAGTCTTCCATGGCAGGATAGAGAATTTCTTCTACTATGGGACTTAGCCTATGTATTTCATCAATAAATAAAACGTCTCTTGGCTGTAGGTTTGTCAGCAATGCCGCCAAGTCTCCAGCTTTTGCTATCGATGGACCTGAGGTCATTTTAAAATTAACTCCAAGTTCTCTAGCAACAATCTGCGCCAGAGTAGTCTTTCCCAAACCTGGAGGGCCGTGGAAAAGAACGTGGTCCATTGATTCTTGCCGTCCTCGAGCTGCATCAACAAAAACTTTAAGGTTATCCCGAAGTTGTTGTTGGCCTATGAACTCGGATAACGCAACCGGGCGAAGAGAAGTATCTTGTGTGTCAATATCAGTTACCCCGGCGCCGATTAATCGGTCTTTATCGTTATACTCATTGTTTTGATAGTCCGTCACGACCCGAGTTCCCGTAAGCTTAGAGATATTAATTGGTCTATGGTTTCCTCATCGCCGCTTCTCGAACGAACAGCTGTCGCTGCCTTATGGGCCTCTAATCGACTGTAACCCAAATTTACCATCGCAGAAACAGCATCCTCAAATATTTGGTCTACATCAGCTTTTTTTGAGGGTAATGACTGATGCGCTGCACCTAAGAGATTTGGGGACTTGTCCCTCAGTTCATTTAAAATTCTCTCCGCTAGTTTCGGGCCAACACCCTCCGCTCGACAAAAGCTATTCTTATCTTTTGCAACCAGCGATTCTGATATTTCATTGGTCGACAATGCTGACAAAATTGACAAAGCTGCCTTAGCACCAACTCCTTGGACGGTTTGCAATAATTGAAACCAAGCTCGTTCATGCTGAGTTATGAATCCAAAGAGATGGATATGGTCTTCTCGGACATGAGTTTCCACATGGACCATAACCGTATCACCCACGTTCCCAAGTTCACTTAGTGTTCTTGACGATCCAAAAATAAAATATCCAACGCCGCCAACATTAATAATAGCACCATTATCCTGCAGCGTATCCAATATACCTTGTAATTTTGCTATCACCTGCTTGCTTCCTTCAAAAGAGCTGCATCAATAAGGTCTTTCAACCGAGATTGGTTGTTGGGAGTGTTTTGGCTCAAGTAATCCTTTCTACTTGCCTGATCCGTCAAAACGGGATTCTGTGTAAAGTGCGCATGACATATGGCAACGGCTAATGCATCCGCCGCATCTTCGTTAGCGAGTACTGCTTTGGGTAATATATTGCCAACCATTACCTGAACTTGATTTTTAGCGGCATGGCCAGCACCAACGACGGCCTTTTTAACTTTATTGGGGGCATATTCCGAGACCGGTATACCGGATAAAGCTGGAGCTAGAAGTACTGCGCCCCTAGCTAAGCCCAGTTTAAGTGTGGATTCGGGGTTCTTATTTACGAAGGTTTCTTCCGCAGCTACCTCCTGGGGCTGGAATTGTTTCACCAAATTCAAAATGCCTGAATGCAGTTGCACCAAACGCTCGGCTATAGTCTTTCGCGAATCCGAACACACAACACCATTTGCTATATGAATCAAATGGTTCCCCTTAACATCAATAACCCCCCATCCAGTTCTGCGCAGTCCAGGGTCTAATCCAATCAATCGCTTTTTATCGGGGAAAGTTTGGCTTTCTAATGTCATTTAATTTACAATTTTCGACATTATTTCATCACTTATTTCAAAATTTGAAGAAACAGTTTGCACGTCATCATTATCATCAAGAGTATCAAAAAGTTTTAATAGTGTGGATGCTTGATCCTCATTCACTGCAACTGTATTTTGAGCTTTCCATGAGAGATCAGCTGAGACAGGTGGTCCAAACTTCATCTCTAAATTTTCTCGCACTGCATTAAAGTTTGATGGCGCGCAACTGAATTCATGATAGTCTTGGGCTGACTCTACATCGTCAGCGCCAGCTTCGACAGCAGCCTCAAAAGCTTCATCATTCGTACCCAGTTCTGCTGGGTAGGCGATCAAACCAATGCGATCGAACATAAAACTAACGCTATTAGTCTCTCCTAAATTACCTCCAAATTTATTAAAGGCCGACCGCACTTCCGACGCGGTTCTGTTACGATTGTCTGTCAAGGCATCAACGATAATAGCAACTCCACCAGGGCCATATCCTTCATAACGAATTTCATCATAATTCGTCTCTTCTCCACCTCCTGCAGCTTTTTTCATCACCCTTTCAATATTGTCTTTGGGCATATTTGCAGCACGAGCGGCAGCTATGGCCGAGCGAAGACGTGGGTTTGCATCTGGATCAGCTCCCGCCTTTGCCGCAACCGTTAGCTCTCTGATTAAGCGCGTGAAAATCTTAGCGCGTTTTTTATCTTGCGCGCCCTTGCGATGCATGATGTTTTTAAACTGCGAATGCCCAGCCATATTTTTTCCGTAAAACCTATATAGTTAGCAAAAATTGTTGTCTTGGAATATTATCATACCACATGTAGCGTTTATATTGTTAGTATTCTAACTAGTATAAGTACAAATTAGGCAATTTTGTGGCTTAACCTATATTAGTGTTGCCGCTGCCACGTTACCGATAGTTGCTTTTGAATTTGGACGGTAAGCAAAAACTCTACTAAACAAGTGGTGTTGTCTGGCTTAACAGGCCACCCAAACGAATTGGCTCTATGCTGATAGCTAATCCTGTCCTGTCGTCGCTCACAATAAAACTGCCACAAATAGTTCCCTCCCCGCCTGCAGCATCTAACCGCGGGCCCGGCATTTTTAGAACAAAACGGTCAATCGGCGCCTCTTTTTTCATGCCGATAACTGAATCGTAATCCCCGCACATACCTGCGTCTGTCTGATAGGCTGTTCCTGTCGGCAAAACCATAGTGTCCGATGTTGGAACATGCGTATGCGTTCCAACTATAGCAGACACCCTACCATCAAAATGGTGCCCAAATGCCATTTTCTCACTTGTAGCCTCGCCATGCATATCAATGAAAATAAAATCGGCGTTAGCCCCCAATGGTACATCGCCTAGTATCTTTTCTACGGAAGCAAATGGATCGTCTAAAGGGTCCATAAATAACCGAAGCATCACATTGATTACCAAAACTAATCGACCATTGGTTGCCTGAAATAATCCGGCTCCATTTCCGGGAGAAGTGACCGGATAATTAGCCGGACGAAGAAGCCGTGGCTCCTGATCAATATATTCTATAATATCTCTTTGATCCCAGGCGTGGTTTCCCAGGGTTATTGCATCGACACCTGCATTAAATAATTCATCACAAATTGTTGGGGTGATCCCAAAACCACCCGCAGCGTTCTCTCCATTTACGATGATAAAGTCTGGTCGCAAATTTAGTTTCAGTTGAGGAAGATTGTCCAAAACGGCTTTTCGCCCTGACCGACCAACAACATCCCCCAGAAATATGACGCGCATTAAGTATTTTCCTCCATTATAAATACAGCCCCTTCAGTTAAGACAGCGTCAAGGCGAATATCATGTTTGGCATGAGGAACCCGCTCAATCATTTGCCCTTCGAAACCTACACCAATGGCAAAAACATTTTTTTCTTCTTTCAAAGCTTTGAGCGTTATGTCGTAAAAACCGCCCCCATAGCCGAGCCGAAAACCATTTCTATCAAAAGCCAAAAGAGGAACCAATAACCAATCAGGCGTCTTTACCTTTGCTGTTTTTGGCAAACACATCACACCATAATTATCCTTAATTAAATTCTGCCGCGGGTTCCATTCTCTAAAAATCAAGGGTTCATATTTTGAGGCAATCTCGGGCAACGCTATAGTATAGCCAAGGTCATACTGTTGGTTAATTAGTGGGCGAACGTCCAATTCAGTTCTAAACGGCCAAAAAGCAGATATGGTGGATCCATACGCTGGACTCCATGTGTTACAAAAGTTTTCAGCCACTGTTTTAGAGCCTGCGATTCCTTTACTTTGAAATAAAAGCTCACGTCTTTTCTCCGCCGTATTTCGCAGCTGTTTTTTTTCAGCCATCAAATTGACATCTTGCATAGCTTTGAAATTCTTTTTTTTCGCGTTTGTATTAATCTTTGGGGCGGAAGCCGTAATGATCGATGGCCCTGAATATCCTCTGTGGCCTGCTAATACAGGTGGGCACCACTATACCAAGACCGCAATCCTAGCAGAGGTAGTTCCCAAAGGATGTTTTATAGCCCCAGAGATAATTCGGCCTGTCGGGTCACACAGCAACCGCCTTGCCTTCCTTTATAAAGCCTGAGTGGCCAGATCGGCAATCTTTTCTATTCTTCTCGATAGCTCATCAATGCAGGCGACCGCTGATTCCGATTTATCATCGCTATTTTGACCGGTTGTTAATTTTACATTCTCACGTAAGTCAACAAGTTCATCTGCAATAACTAACGCAGCCATAACCAGCAGCCGCGTTTGTCCAACTTGGCCAACTTGAGCCGCTAGTTCGCCTACCTTATCATCAACTATTTTTGAGAGATCCAATAAACGATCTTCTTGACCATCTTCGCATGCTATTAGAAAGTTTTGGTTATTAACGGTTATGTCCACCTGTGCCATCTTAATCAATCCTCCAAAACGAACTTCAGCCGACCTATCGTTTTGTCTAATCCTTCATCGACCTGCTTTGTTATTTCGAGCAAATGATCACAACGGGCTTGAAGTTGTTTAACTTGAGCCTGCATTTGGTCCGATTCGGCATTTTTTGATGCACTTCCGTTCAAAGACGATTCTAATTTATCGACAGATTGCTGGAGGCGATTTATTGCTTGATCCAGGGGACTCACAAGACTTACCTCCTATACTTCGACAACTTATTAACTAGTGGACTGACAATATCGACCTAAATGCCAGATCGTCAACCGCCCAAGATCGATCAACACAGCAACTACAGCATTATGTGTCTTACGTAAATTATTCAAATATTTTTTTGCCGAACTATTATCGCTGCAACAAACCGTGTCATCATCTGTCAAAAAAATAACAAATTACGTCCGCTTAAAGTCGCACATTTGCAAGTTTTGCTCTAGACATCAGAGATCTCAACAGTGATTATTAGATGCGTTGATGTTTAAAAATAATAGGCGGTTGACGGAAGCACGCTGCTCAGGGCATTTTCCAAAAAGGTGCCGAGATAAAGAAACTTAGCTTGCATCGGTAATTCGCTAAGGAAATTTGAAATATCTGTATTAAAACATTTTATCAACTGGTCGAGTGAAGAATGAACCAAGAAACAAAGACATACCATCTATCAGGAAAAAATCATGTTCGTTTGGCAAATGCCATACGAGTTTTGAGTATGGATGCGGTAGAAAAGGCCAAGTCAGGTCACCCCGGAATGCCAATGGGAATGGCTGATGTTGCTACAGTATTATTCGCTGAATTTTTAAAATTCGATCCTATGAATGCTAAATGGCCTGACCGCGATAGGTTTATTCTTTCTGCTGGACATGGTTCCATGCTGCTCTACTCATTACTCTACCTTACTGGTTATCCAGATATGAGTCTGGAGGAACTGCAAAACTTTAGACAGTTAGGTGCTAAAACTGCTGGACATCCAGAATTTGGTGTTGCTGAGGGAATAGAGACCACAACGGGTCCTTTAGGACAAGGCTTTGCTAACGCCGTGGGTATGGCACTAGCAGAGCGAAAGATGCAGGGGAGGTTTGGAGCTGACCTTGTCGACCATTATACTTATTGCATCGCTGGAGATGGGTGTTTAATGGAAGGTGTAAGTCATGAAGCAGCATCTTTAGCCGGTCACCACAAATTGAATAAATTGATTGTTTTCTTTGATGATAATGGTATTTCCATAGATGGTCCTACAACTCTATCGGTGTCTGACGATAACGTCGCTCGTTTCCAATCATATGGATGGAACACAATATCTATAGATGGTCATAATACTGCAGAAATTCGTAAAGCCCTGCTGAATGCAAAAAAATCATCCAAACCATCTTTGATAGCCGCAAAAACAAAAATAGGATATGGCGCCCCAAATAAAGAGGGAACAGCCGCTTCACATGGGGCTCCCTTAGGTTCTGACGAGATAGCTCTAACCCGTGACAGTCTTGATTGGCCCTATGAGCCATTCACTATTCCAGCCGAGGTACTAGAAGAATGGAGAAGGATCGGTGGTCAAAATGCAGACGTTCAAAAATGTTGGTCCGATCGTCTTAATAACAGTGAAAAATCAGTACGCACCGCCTTCACCTCGAGTATAGAGGCTAAAATTAACAACTCTGTAACAGAAGCTCTAAAAAACTATGAGTCCAGACTCATAGACGAGAAACCTAACGTTGCAACCCGTGTGGCCTCGCAGAAAACACTTGAAGTTTTAGCGCCGCTGATACCCGAACTTGTCGGAGGATCCGCAGACCTTACTGGATCAAATAACACAAAAACAGGTTCACAAATTGTGTTCGATAAAGATAATCCAAACGGTAATTATCTTCACTATGGAGTTAGAGAACACGCGATGGCTGCTGCAATGAATGGACTGGCATTGCATGGGGGAGTTATTCCCTACGGAGGTACTTTTTTAGTATTTACAGATTATTGCAGACCTTCAATAAGATTAGCATCATTAATGGGCCTACGGACGATATATGTAATGACCCATGACTCGATAGGTTTAGGGGAGGACGGTCCAACCCATCAACCTATTGAACATCTAGCATCACTGAGGGCTATCCCTAACCTTAACGTTTTCCGGCCCGCGGACGCTATAGAAACCATGGAGTGCTGGCAACTAGCATTAACTGCAACTAGTACACCGTCCATTATAGCTTTGAGCCGTCAGAATTTGCCTCTGGTTAGATTACAGGTGGCAGAAAAAAACCTTTCTGGATATGGCGGGTACATTTTGAAAAAAAGTCAAAAAGACTCTATCGAGATTACAATACTTGCGACAGGCTCCGAGGTATCTCTGGCTCTTGAAGCCCAAAACTTTTTAGAAAAACAAAATATAGGAACAACTGTGGTCTCGATGCCATGCTGTGAACTCTTTGATATGCAAAGTAAAAGCTATCAAGAATCCGTTATTAATCCAAACTCAAAACTTATTGTAGTCGAGGCAGGGATCCGACAAAGTTGGGACAAAAAACTTTCAGATAAAGACCATTTTATTGGAATGGATGGGTTTGGTGCATCAGCACCAGCCAATGGCTTGTATGAGCATTTTCATATAACAAAAGACGCCATAATTGAAGCAGCTAAGAGCTAATTTTCTAATAACTGATAAAGTAAGTAATAAATAAAACAAATGCGAGGAGGAAGAATATGGCTGTAAACGTTGCAATTAATGGATTTGGCCGGATTGGTCGTTTAGTCCTAAGAGCTTTGTATGAAAGTAAAAGAGATGACTTAAATGTCGTTGCTATAAATGATCTTGGCTCAGTAGAAGCAAATGCCCATTTGCTAAAGTGGGATAGCAACCATGGTCCTTTTCCAGGTGAAATTATTGTAAAAGAAGACACAATTGATCTTGGCAAGGGACCTATTAAGGTTACCGCCGAACGGGATCCTGCACAACTACCTCACAAGGCGTTAAATGTAGACATCGTCCTAGAATGCACGGGTATTTTCACTGATCGTGGAAAGGCAGCTGCGCACCTCGATGCTGGTGCTAAAAGGGTTATAATATCTGCTCCCGCAAACGGAGCCGATTTGACTGTAGTTTATGGAGTAAACCATGATAAAATCACCTCTGAGCACACAGTGATTTCTAACGCCTCTTGCACTACTAATTGTCTAGCACCTGTAGCCTTTGTTTTAAACAATGCCATCGGCATTGAGTCGGGTTACATGACTACTATTCACGCGTTCACGAGCGATCAACCAACCTTGGACACCTACCATGGTGATTTACACAGAGCACGTTCTGCGGCGACGTCTATGATACCTACATCCACGGGGGCGGCAAAGGCGGTAGGATTAGTAATGCCCGAACTGTTGGGGAAATTGGACGGCACAGCTATTCGAGTACCCACATCCAACGTAAGTCTTATAGATTTTAAATTCATTCCTAAACGTAAAACTTCCATTTCCGAGATAAACGAAGCAATTATATCGGCCTCCACGAAAGGATCATTAAAAGGCGTGCTTGGAACAAATAATGAGCCTCTAGTATCTGTCGACTTCAATCACAATCCACACAGTTCAACATTTGATCTAAGTCAAACCCAAGTGATTGATGGTGGATTAGTGAGAGTTTTATCTTGGTACGATAATGAATGGGGTTTTTCAAACCGTATGTCCGACACTGCTGCGATCGTAGCCAAGACATTATGAATAGATTAGTTTAGGTTTCACGAAACGAGGGAAGAACAAAAATGAAAATTACTAGAGCCGTAAAAAAAATACTTGATAATTACGAGAGCGACTCACCCGGCACAAAAGCAAATCTAGCCCGAATTTTGATGCAAGGTCGGCTGGGTGGAACCGGTAAAATAGTGATATTGCCAGTTGATCAAGGTTTCGAACATGGACCGGCAAGAAGCTTTGCACCAAACCCAGACGCCTACGACCCGCGTTATCATTTCCAATTGGCCTTAGACGCAGGGTTATCTGCTCATGCAGCCCCCCTTGGCATGATAGAAGCAAGCGCAGACTCCTTTGCGGGACAGATACCGACAATAATGAAACT
>PAQA01000046.1 GCA_002709155.1 Rhodospirillaceae bacterium | reverse complement strand
TATAAAATTAAAAGCAGCTGAAACCGACTCACAATTATTTATATTCGACCGAGATTGGAGTATTAGTGAAACCAAAGACTCAATAAAATTTGAAGCAGACGGAGATACACGTTATTTCGAAAAACCAAGTCTAAGAGGCACTCACCAAATACAAAATTCTGGTATAGCCATAGCAGCTGCTCATTATCTGAGTAAACTATTCCCTATCCAGAATAGTGCTATTGATAAGGGATTAAAGGCAGTCAGATGGTCTGCGAGGCTTCAAAAAATTAAGAGAGGCCCATTGGCAGAAATATTACCAAACCAAGTTGAGTTATGGGTGGACGGCGGACATAACCATGATGCAAGTCTCGCGATTTCGGAGACACTTCATAACTTGAAACGGCAGGATCCATCTCTAACCTTCCATTTGATCTTTGGCTCCTTGAATAATAGAGAGGTAGGGTCACTACTAGCGCCATTTTTGGAAATTATTGATTTGATACAAACTGTAGCGATACCGAAACACGAGAGTACAGCATCCCCCGAAAATACCGCCAATGTGGCACATTCCTTGGGATTTGATGCCGCACCATCCAATAGCCTATTGTCTGCTATCGAAGCCATTATTTCCAAGTCCAAAGGGAAACGGATTATCCTTGTCTATGGCTCACTATATTTAGCTGGATCAATACTTGAAAAAAACGACTGATTATCAAAAACAAGAGGTAAACTCAGTCTAAAGCGTCTTGAACCCATTCGGTTAGTTTCTGTGGGGGTAATGCTCCCATTTTAGTCGCTGTAACCTCTCCATCTTTAAAAAGCATTAACATTGGAATACCCTTTACGTTATAGGTCGAGGGTGTGGACGGATTGTCATCTATATTTATTTTTACAACTTTCACACGATCGCCTAGGGTCTGTGCTATATCTTCGAGGGCTGGAGCTATAGCTTTACAAGGGCCACACCACTCAGCCCAAAAATCAACTAAAACAGGTTTGTCGGCGTTTAGCACATCGTCAGAGAAGCTTTCATCCGTTACCTTGATTGTCGACATTTACTTCCTCCTAATAATTATGGACTGGCGTACCTTTTAAAAGAGCAATGTCCCAAACGCTATATAATACCAAAAAAATATATTTAAACACGTATTAATTAAATATTTTTATTGAATCCATCTCACGTGACGAAAATGGCATCACGATTGGCTTCTCTACCCACAACAACATACATTTGATTTCATGATCAGGATATATTTGCTGAACCAACTTATAATAAATTGCTAACTGATTTTTATAACCTTTGGGCACTTGGGAGATCTTTTTCGGAACAACTTTATTGGTCTTTAAATCAACAATTGATATTTCATGCTTATTTATTAATAAACGGTCTATTCTCCCCGATACTTTATACATTTTACCATCTTCAACAATATTTCCAGAGATTGGCACTTCAACAATAGCTTCCTTATTAAAAATATCCCCCAAACTCTTTTCACTTAATACCTTCAACGCACTACTCAAATACTCCTCCTGCTCGTCTTCATCAAGATAATGCCTAGTTTCAGCCAGGTACTTCTTGCCTTGTAATTCTCTGTACTCCTTACCAACCCGAGGAAGCCATTCCAATAAATGATGGATAAATTTACCTTTTTTCAACTCTTTAGAATGTTTCAAACTAAGTAACATCGGGTCTACTGCGTCCCCAGATATTGTTGAAGGCTGTATCACTACTCCATTATCTATTTTCCCCAAAAAGTTCGATGTGGCCCATTGAGGTAGACTTCCATAACTGGATATACGGGGTTCAGGTTCACTTTTATCATCTGGCGGTTCCGTTTGTGGGGATGCAAATATAAGTTTATCACAATATTTTTCAGCTAAAGGGCTAAGACCAGACTCGATCATTTCATACCAACTGAAATCAGATTTATTTCTATGGGCACCCCAACCAGATATATAAAGTCTGTCTTCCGCACGTGTCATGGCCACATATAATAATCTCCGGTATTCTCGATCCCTATTATCGATGGCTTCCTCACGTAATAATGAGGTAGTCAAATTATCGGCCTCTTGGTTCGGGGACCACAATGGTATGGACACCTTATTTCCTATTTCTTTCCAAAATACATTGGGGGTTTTATTCGGGGTAGACATAGTGTCTGGAAGAAATACTATCGGAGCTTGCAAACCCTTTGAGCTATGAACGGTAAGAATACGCACTTGATTGGCTTGGCCCGTCTCTAAATCACGTTTGACCTCAAAATCTGCCGAAGCTAACCAGTGAAGGAACCCTTGAAGGGACGGGATATTCGCGCGTTCAAATTCTATAGCCTGGGTTAAAAATTCATCCAGAGCGTCATTAGCTTCTAATCCAAGTCGTTCTGTAATTTTTTTACGTCCCCCCAAACAAAGTAATTGAGAATAAAGCTCATATGGAGGTGTGCAATCTGCGCGTCTCAACCAAGCATTTAAAAATTCATACGCGGTCGAGTATCGATCGTCATTCAAGGCTCTTTTTGATAGTTCATTCCACAAATTGAGTTCTTTTCTCTCCCAGCAAAGGTCTAATAACTCTTCTTCGGTTAGACCTATTAATGGCCCTTTTAAAACAACGGCCAAATTCAAATCATCATCTGGTAATAATAAGAATTGTCCTAAAGCAACTAAATCCATAATTGGTAATTGATCGGTTAGCATCATTCGATCAACACCGGCAACATCAATTTCTTGTTCTTTTAACGCACGCACTAACTGGTAAACAAAAATCCCTCTTGTCCGAACAAGAATCATAATATCCCCAGGCCGAATTGGACGTCCCTTTGATTTCAAAAGTTCACCTTCTGTAAGCCAGCCCTTAATTTTCGTTGCTATTTTTTGAGCTAACCTCTTGCTAGGTTCGTCATATTCTTTTTGCTCTAAAGGCAAAACCCACGTAGTTGGTTGTTCTGATCTGAGAGTTAATTCAAGAGGCCAAAGCTCCACACGACCTTCTTGTCCTTTTCGATGTGCTTGATGCTGTATTGGAATAAGATTACCATTTTTGCGCTCTTCTAACACCCCCAATCCAGTTGCTCCATTTTCCTTTTTAAAATTAAATACCGAATCCACAACGTCCAAGATAGCGGATGTTGAACGAAAGGACATATCAAGCTTGATACCTTGCCATTTTCTGGAAGATGCAATGATCCTCTCCCCAAGTTTCGAGCGCATATCTAGAAACGACTGGGGGTCGGCTCTTTGGAAACTAAATATGGACTGTTTCACATCACCAACGGCAAAAACGGTTCTTAAAGCCTCGGTATGAACTTGAGATTCACCCTGTCCCGAGAAAAACTCATCTGTTAATTTTTCTATAATTTTCCACTGCTCTGGATTGGTATCCTGGGCTTCATCAATTAACAAATGGTCTATGCCACCATCTAATTTAAATAACACCCACGGTGCGATCCCAGGTTGCTCCAACAATTCATATGTTTGAAAAATTAAATCATCATAATCAATCGACGAGTTCATACGTTTGGTTTCGTCATACGAGGTTAACACAGAATAAGACAGTTTGATTAGAGCTTCAGTTCTTTTTGCAAGGTCCAGCGATTTAAGCTTTTGTTGAAGGCCCTTTAGACGTTGCGCTTCTGAATTCAAAATTTTAAGAATAGAGCTATTGGTCCTTATAACTGATTGCGTCGCAAGTCTCTCAAGCACCTTTCCTCTTTTGGTTAGGAAGGCTGAAACATATTCATTATAATTTTCAGTTGTGGGCTCTTTTTGTTCCAACCACTTCTTTATTTTTAGAGATTTTTTGTTATCGGTAGAACTTCCTAAAGTCAAAGCTTGAGCTACCATGTGTAGCTGGGCTTTCAACTCTATAGAATCAGGAATTGCCTGTCCTATTAGGAAGTTTCGGGTATCGTGTTCCTGTAATCCTAATTCTTTCCTCATTATTTGGCATAAAGGGGCAATACCACCTACTGACAGAACAGTACTTTGAAGTTTTGAACGTTCTGACAACAGGTCATCAATCAGTTCAGAAACTGTCGCTTCTGAAGCTCGCTCCGAAATCTCCGTTAACGAATTTACAATACCCGGAAAGTGATCATTTTTTGATAATGATATAACAGTATCACGAGCGCTGCGCATGCGATCCTTTGCAGTTCTTTCATCTAAAACATCAAATTGAGGTGGTAAACCCGCCTCCAAGGGAAACCGACGCAAAATAGATTGGCAAAACCCATGAATAGTCTGAACCTGTAATCCGCCAGGCGAATCTAGGACTGCGGCGAATAATCTGCGAGCCCATGCCAAATCTTGCGTTTCCACACTCCTACCCGACAAGTAATTCAGGTCAACCTTTAGCTCATCATCAGTTGCTAAAGACCAACTAGCAAGGCGTTCAGCTATTCTTGTCGACATTTCCGCGGCTGCCGCCTTGGTAAAGGTGAGACACAGAATTCGATTGGGTAATGCCCCAGACAGCAACAACCTCAAAACTCTATCCGTTAGTACTTTCGTCTTCCCTGATCCAGCAGATGCGCTTACCCAGACCGAGACATTAGGGTCTGACGCATCCTGTTGTAACTTTAATATTGTCTTTTCATCAGTTACCATTTCTGAATTTAATGCCATGGCTATAAGGACCACTCCTTAACCCTGGAGAGATGCTCGTAGTCGTCATAAGCCATTTTATTATTGGGATCGGGATACGCCAAATACGGCGTGTCATCATTATCAAAAGCTTCAATCAGTTTTCGTAAACCTTCCTCCGCCATACTTATAAGAGCATCTGTATTTTCCTCAACAATGACTTCTCGCCCGGGTGGGTCTCCTCCAGTTAATTGAATATATTTTAGCTGGGTACGAATTTGCGCAGAGGTTTCTGAAAAACCCCCTTCCCTCAGTATCAGGCCTTCGAGTGGTAATTGAGGGGAAAGCCCTGATATTAATTCTCTTCTTGGTGGTATGTTGCCTGTTTTATAGTCTATAATAATGTAGGGGTGCTCAATCCCTTGATCGATCCGATCCGCGATAGCCTTTAGTTTCACCTCACCAGAGGGAACTGTCAGCATTATATGCCCCCGGACCTCGGCTTTTTTATTTATTATTTTGATGCTGTTTTTTGATTCTTGCTCAACAAACCAGTTAGCAATTTTTAAAAATCTTGGCCACCAAAAGGCCCATACGGCCGGATGATCCAGTGTTTCTCCAAATGCGGAGCGCCCATGTTGTATCAATTTATTTTTTGCTTCATTTAAATCACTCGGGATTCCATCTTTAACGAAAGTTTCCAAAGCCTTATGTATAAAACTTCCACGATCAACAGCTATAGGCTCTGCATCCAATACCCCCAGCGGTACCAACTTCAATATCTGCCGAGCATATATATGGTAAGGATTACGGAGCCAGGCTCCTATCTGTGTAACAGAAAATGATCTTGGACGTTGAGCTAAAACCGGTCTAGGAGTTGGTGGAGATAATCGACGGGTGCAGTTCGGTGTATCTAGAGAATTCTGCCAGCTAATCCAATTCCCATAGGCCCCGTCCAAAATCCCCCCATAATCAAGTGATTTTATCAATGATGACATCCTTAGCAACCAACGGGATGCAACCGTTGGTGTTCCATTTATCCGCTTTGATCGTGTCAAAAAGACCTCTTTAGCTCCACATAATTGAACGAAGTCATGGGCGGATTGACCTATACGAATTTCTGGCAATGGTAATCCAATATCAGAACGCATAGGACGGCTCATCCAGGGATCGGCTTGCGGTTCTGGGGGCCAACTTCCTTCGTTTAATCCAGCTAAGATTACTCTGTCGAAATGCATCAGACGGCCTTCTAGTGGACCTAGTATTGATAAACTTGGGTGGACGCCAAATGGTGCGCGATAGGTAGCACTCGACAACAACGACTCCAGGAATGGAAGATACTCTTGTCCGGAAATTTCAGGGACATCATGACACATCTCAAAAATATTTGAGAATATACTCGCGATCTGTTCTCTGTAATCTGCAGAATATGCATTCCAAGGAGAATTTTCTGAATCATCCGATACAAGCTTTGCAAATAGCTGATTATGTTTTTCAAATATATCTTGTACTTTTACTGAAGGGGATCTTATTAACTTTTCGAATTCCCTGATTGGCGCAGACAGGTCAATTATCCAATCGTGCACCTCCTTTTTTTCTTTTGCAGTGACAACCGAAGCACCGATGTTTTTTCGGTCTTCACCCATGGAAATCTTAAGAGCTTGAATTAAACCATCAATACCAATGCCTGGTCGAGGGCCACGTAAAATTAATTGCTCGAGCAGTCTCGTATTCCTCTTGAAGGCACCCGCAGACATTCCCCCTCTGGCAAGGGGATGCTTCATAGCAGCCAAAAAAGAGACTGGCGCCAAGCCATCTTCGACCATTTTTCCGATTAAACGCCAGAAAACCAAAACCGGCGTCTCTGTTATCGGAATTCCTGCCGAGTCATCAATATTAATATCCCAACGCTTTAACTCCGATTTCACTCTGCGAGCCAACGACCTATCCGCTGTTATGAGGCTGGCAGTTTTGCCGCTGGTTTCTAATGTCTCTCTAAGGATTAGCGCTATAGTGCTCGCTTCTGATTGGAAATCCTGACATTCCAGGACAGCTATTCCATCCAAATCGCTTTTAGTAATAAAATTTTTCTCTAAATCATGCCACTTTTCTGTCGTAATTGCTGGTCTCATTACTTCCGACAAAAACCTCATTCGCCCCTTTTCTTTTCGAACACAAGTTTGACCCTGCACTAAGGGTGACCAATCTGGAACATCATGTGGCACTATCGAAAGTTTAAACAATAGTTTGCTTAAAACATGTTGCGGGTGAGTAACATCGTTAATAATTGCATCCCAGGAGTTATCTTCCAGTCTCCTATCCAATCCAGGCAAAACAACAGCTCCCTTGGGCAGTGCTGCCACAGTTTCCATCAATTTAGCTGTAGCTGGTATACTCCCTGTGGAACCCGCAATGATAATATGCCTTTCTGGTTGTTTTTGTTTTAAATAGATTTGCATCCTACTGAGTTTTTCATTCCGGTAAGAAGCAGGGTCATTGGCTCCTTCTTCATTTAAAATCTTTGGCCAAGCCTCTGTAATAATCTTCAAAAAAATCAGCGTTTTCTGCCAATGCTCCGCATACATATCGGGAACTAGCTGCTCCAAGTTTTTAAATGGAATATTCTCTGTTTGCATTCGATCAAGTAACTTAGATAAATCCTCAGCCAGGCGACTGGCTTGGTAAAGACTTGCACCCCTAGAACTGCTAATCTTTTCGTCCGAAATATTAGCCTTTAAGTATGTTCTTATAAGTTGAGTTAAAAGAATTTGACGTCTCAAACCGGTGATAGCAGGAACAATAATATCACTATCCAACTTGCGGTCGCCTATTTGGGCTAAATCCATCTGATCAATTTCATCAGTATCAGCATCGCCAATGGCAAGGATTTGAGGAAGAATAACCGCTGTCTGCCCCATTACCCGCACTAAAGCATCTTCAAGAACTCGCGCAGCCCGGCGATGCGGGACAAAAATCATAGATTGTCTTAATGTAATCGGGTCCTTGTTAACTCTAATCCATAGCCCCGTGGCGAATGTATCTGCGAAAGGTAAATCTGTGTCTATCGAGAAAATATTATATCTAGACATTCTTTTTCTCAAAAAAATGGGACCGGTGGGGAATGACCATTTGTGAAACGATTACGAGCCAACTCTAAATCAGTTGGGGTACTGATGTGATACCAAAGGCCATCATGGACTACCCCATATAATCGATTTGATTTAATAGCGTGGTCGTAGGCCCAATTTAAAGAAAAAGCGCCATCCGGAGCATCGGTAAAAATAGCGGGATTTATTATAGAGATCCCCATATACGAAAAAGGGGCAACATTCTTTTCCAACCGGCGCGATAATCTTCCCAACTGGTCCATAGTAAAATCACCTAAACCATGAAAATTGTTAACCCCAGACATCGGAGCCAGCATTAGCAAAACATCCATAATCTCAGGATCCCAAGACTCTGCTAATCTCAAAAGAGGGCTCTTCATGCCGTCAACCCATACGCTGTCGCCATTTATTACATAAAAAGCTTCTTTGCCAAGCAACGGTAATGCCTTCTTTACGCCACCGCCTGTTTCCAATGGATCCTTTTCACTAGACAGCAATAAACGGCTATCGTTTAGAGCCATTATGTGTTCTTCAATATTTGACGCCAAATGACATGTGTTTACGACAATTTTTTTTATACCCGTTTTGAATAAGTGCTCTATTGCCCTATCAAGAATTGTCGAACCCGAAATTATGAGCATTGGCTTAGGTATGCGTTCAGTGAGAGGCAACATTCTCTCGCCACGTCCTGCGGCTAGAATTATAGCGCTGTCCGGTATAACACAGGGTCTAGCTGGAAGTGTATCTAGGAACATTTTGAACCAACTGTATTCAGATCAATTTCTGCATTTACAGCGTCCTCGGGGACATTATTTAGTAACCATTCCTGTAGTGGTCTCATATTAGGCTGAGCAAGATTTGCTAGCGTATGGTTCCATAATCTTGGAATATGGGCTAAATATTGGTTATTACCGTATTTTAAAGATTGTCGGGTGAATATCCCAAACACCTTTAGTGCACGTTGAGTTCCCAGGGCATAATACGCGTTCATAAAATTTTCTTGATTGATATTGCTTCCCATTCCATCGAAATACCTATCGAGTATTTTATCCTTAAGAGCAGGCGTTATATCCCTTCGAGAGTCTTGAAGTAAGGACACCACATCATAGCTGGCCGGGCCTTGAACTGCATCTTGAAAATCTAGTAACCCACACGATCTTAAATTATCCCGGTCTGACAAATGCATGAGGTTGTCCACATGATAATCCCTCAAGACCAGTATACTTTGCGATCCATTAACAAATTGTTTGAGGCATATTTTCCATAACGATAAAAATTCTTTTCTCATGGAATCTGACACTTGGATTTCTAATCTTGGGACTAAATACCAGTCCAAAAACAATAGTACTTCCTCGATAAATTTTCGGCTATCGTATTTCGGTAGAAACGTAATTTCTTCTTTATAATTTCTGCGCCCCAAGTCAATTAGTAAGTCAATTGCCAAATGGTACAAACACAGCTCATCTTTGTCTTCGGATAGTGCTTTTGTGTATGTTTCATTGCCGAAATCTTCCAGAATTAAAAATCCGTTCATAGAATCGACCTTGATCACTCTAGGGGCACTGAAACCATAGCCATTCAATAATTTGGAGATTTCTATAAACGGTCTCGTATCTTCTTTTTCTGGAGGTGCATCCATCACAACAAAACTGACTGCGTTTGCCTTGACTCTAAAATAACGCCGAAAAGAACAATCATCCGCAAGGGGGGTGACTTGAAAGTCCCCTAATGCATTTTCCTTCAAAAATTTTTGGAGAAGTAAGAATCTTTGCTCACTTTCTCGGATTTCCATTTTCAAGTCTAAACACCCTCACTGTTTTTTATGTTAAGATGTTGCCATTTCTCTGTTCCACGAAGTGTTATAATACGCTCTTCAAGATATGCTGAAAACTCGAAATGAATTTCTAATCTTTTTTTGGGTAAAAGTTTAATTGCATTTTCTGGCCACTCGATAAGAACAATACCTTCAGAAAACGCATCTTCTATCCCCAGTTCTATCACCTCATCTTCAGCAGAGGTCCGGTAAAGATCATAATGCCAAATTTCATCCGTATTGGACTGTCTTATTATTTGATAGTTTTGAACCAATGTATATGTCGGGCTTGGCACCTCTTGTTTAGAATTTGTAAGGCTTCTTATAAAGGCACGGCAAAAACCGGTTTTACCGGCGCCAAGATCACCAAACAAACAAATAACATCGCCAACACCTGACAAAGAAGCTACAGTCTCAGCAAAGAATTTTGTTTCGGCTTCGCTTTTAATTTTAAATTTATCAATAAAAGAGACGTCCATATAACCTGTCTTTATCACCGTGTGACTTATAAATCATTTGTAAAACAACTACAGTCGGTTTTTATTGGGGAGAATTGATGTTCTTGGTAATTTTTACAAGTACCTTAATGTATCTACCGGAAACGATGATACTTTTAGGATTTTTTCGGGTGTCTGCTCGATAAGGTCTGTCTGCGAATCGCTGATACGTAATACCATTTTTTATCGTGATCATGGCATGATTAAATATTGGCGTGGAGACCGAACCCTAGGCAATGTTTATTCCAAGCAACTAATTTTTATAAAATTTTCTCAAAAATTTATCGCTAAATTTCCCAGAAACTTTATCGGATTTTATCAATTCCTTTGACCTTTTTTTGGGATCGCCATAGCCGCCCGCTCCCGGTGTATTTACTACCAGTGACTGGTTCGGCTTTAATGGCATATCCGGTGGTTTATGAGATAATTGTATAGGCAGACACTGATCCTCTTCCAACCAAAAACTTCCACTTTGACCTGAACATCCGTCGAAAATTCCCCAGGGGCTATTTCTAAACCTCTCTCCCACGCCGTTAAATATGCATGTGTGTCCTATTGGTCGAACGGCGCGTTGCAGCCCCAATCCCCCACGATATTTTCCAGCACCGCCTGAATCTGGGATAAAACCATACCGATCAACGCGCAGTGGATACTCCATCTCTATCGCCTCTATCGGCAAATTAGAGGTATTGGTGATATGGACTTGCACGCCATCTTTTCCGTCGCGATCATTTCGACCCCCAAATCCACCGCCAAGGGTTTCTAAGTAAACATAAGGTTCTCCAGTTTCGGGATCGTTACCCGCAAAAACTGCCATTGTATTCGCTCCATTGGCAGCGCCAACGGCTGACTCAGGTAATGCTGATGATAAAGCGCCGATAACAACATCAATTATTCTTTGAGACGTATGGGCTCGAGCTGCAACTGAAGCTGGAGCGATACAACTCACCATTGTTCCCATAGGAGCGACCACCTCAACTGCATCCAATACTCCCTGATTATTGGGAATCTCTGGGTCCAGCATGGCCTTTAAGACATAGCACACGGCCGCTTTGGTCCCATGTAATGGTATGTTGATGTTTCCAGGCGTCTGCGGGGAAGTACCCGCAAAATCAAATAATGCTGATTTTCCTTTTATCGTAGCAGTTAAATTTATCGGAACGTTTACAGCCTCTCTTCCATCATCATCCATTACATCTTCGAACCGATATACTCCATCGGGTATGAGAGTGATGGCTGAGAGCATCCGTTCGTACGTTCTGTCTATAATCTCATTAAAAACATTTCTTATCACATCACCCGAATATTTATTTATCATTTCAAATAGACGTCTTGCAGCTAAATGCAGTGCTGAAAATTGAGCATTATAATCTCCTCTACGTTCCTCTCTAACGCGAACATTGAGCAATAATATATCAAAAATATCCTGATCTAATTTTCCTTTCCTAAATAACTTTACAACTGGTATGCGCAAACCCTCTTGATAGATATCTTTCATTCCCCCTGCCATCGAGCCTGGAGACATACCCCCAATATCCGCATGATGAGCGATATTACAAACAAAACCGAGTAATTGCCCATCTGCGAAAACAGGCATGGCTAAACTAACATCCGGAAGATGTGTCCCTCCACCTTCGTGAGGGTCATTAGCCGCAAAAATATCCCCCTCCGTTATCTCATCTAAAGGGAATTTTTTGAATATTGCTTGCATCTGGCCCAGAACGGAAGCGATATGCACAGGAATACTATTGGCCGCCTGCGCAACAAGTCGTCCCATCCTATCAACTATCGCACAGGAGTGATCGTGTCGTTCTTTTATATTCGTTGAGTATGCACTTTTCATCAAAGCTATGAAAGCTTCATCTACTACCGACTGGAGTCCATTCGATAATATTTCAATGGTCACCGGATCAAGCTTTATTGCCTCTTTTTTCATTACTTTACCTTTATTATTAAGTTACCCGAACTGTCGACTTTGACTGTATCGCCCGGAAATATAACCGTTACCGCGTCCAATTGCTCAATAATCGCAGGCCCAACTAATGCATGACCAAATCTCAAATCCCCACGAGAATATATGGGCGTTTTCGAAGGTTTATTGGGGTCAAACCAAACAGATCTCTCAGAAATAGGACGCGGTGAATTATAAATGTGTTCTTCGCTGACTGGATTTACTTCTGTAGAGGATCTTCCCAACGCCATTAACCGAATATTTACAATTTCAATTGGATCTTTTTCCGTGAAATGACCGTACGTCTTTTCGTGTTGTTCATAAAACCTTCCAGTTAACACCTCTAAGGAAGATGAGTAATCTAAAATTGGCGGGCCCGAAAGCTCAATCCAAGGAATTGTTAACTCGAAGTTCTGTCTAACATACCGCATATCAAAGCTTATCCGAGTAATACGATCCTCCCCCATTATCCCTTCTTCTTGGAACCATTGTTCAGCGAAGCTTACCAATCCTTTCAAATCTTTTTGTATATTTTGAATGGTGTTGCGATTGTATGGAACTCGCCTTGTTACGACAAAATCTTCCTTAAGATCAGATACAACTAATCCTTGAGCGCACAAAATACCTGGGGATGGCGGAACAATAATTTCACTCATATCTAACTCTTTAGCAACATCCGCTGCATGAAGAGCACCAGCACCTCCAAATGCCATTAAACTAAAATCACGCGGATCATGACCTCTTTCGATAGAAACGGCTCGTATAGCTCTAACCATATTAGAGACGACAATCCCTATTATCCCATGCGCAGTTCTTTCTATTGAGAACTCAAGTCTTTCTGCTATCGGTAAAATAGCGGTTTCGGCTTTCGCTATATCAAGGCTCATTGCACCACCAATTAGCTTATCAGGCAGACGTCCAAGAATTAAATTGGCATCAGAAACTGTAGCCTGTTTTCCGCCACGACTGTAGCACGCTGGCCCTGGCTCGGCGCCAGCGCTCAACGGTCCTACTTTCATGAGATTATCTTTATCAAACCAGGCGACTGACCCACCGCCTGCACCAACAGTGTGAATATCAATCATCGGCAGCCGTACTGGAAAATCTGCCACCACTCTATCATATCCAATTCCTGACTCGTAATTTTGTATCAACGCGACATCAGCACTCGTGCCACCCATATCAAGTGTAATTATGTTTGCTCTTTCTCCCAATTTTGCCTGATAAATAGCTCCCACGGTTCCAGCCGCCGGTCCCGATAATGCTGTACGTATTGGCATTGCCTCAGCGCGCTCTACTGACATCAACCCGCCACTAGATTGATTAATCCCAAGTCTTGCATTTGGCGCTTTTTCCTTAAATTTTTTGCCCAATTTTCGCATGTATTCGCCAATAACCGGTTGCAAATAAGCATTTAATAAAGTGGTCGAAAATCGCTCATATTCCCTAAACTCTGGCTGCACCTCAGCAGATAGAGAAATCTGCAAATTCGGAATACTCATGCTTAATTCTTCCCTAATCTTTTTTTCATGTTCTGGCATAAGAAAAGAAAACAGAAGGCAAACCGCACAAGCTTCAGCGTTTGAAGCCTTAACCCTTTGTATGATATCTGAGATTGCGTTAGTCGAAAGCGGTTTAATTACCTCGCCTTTCGAACCGACTCGTTCAGCGATCTCAAAACGCATGTGCCTTTCTGATAGAGGTAGCGGATTATCCGCTTTGAGATCATACATCTTCGGTCTAATTTGACGACCAATTTCCAGTAAGTCCTTAAATCCCTCTGTTGTAATAACGGCGACCCTAGCACCGCGTCTTTGAATCAAGGCATTAGTGGCAACGGTAGTGCCATGCGCCAAACGAACTATCTCCCCAACATCAATTCCACTTTTTTCAAGTAAAGCGTCGAGTCCGGTTATGATAGCCAACGAGGGATCATTCGGAGTAGACGGAGTTTTGTGCAAAAAAACGCGTCCATCACTAATATTCATGGCATGAAAATCTGTGAATGTCCCTCCAACATCAACGCCAATAAACCACATTACTTAAATATCCTCTATTCCTTGAGAAACAATCGACAGTCCTATACTAACTTTAGAGTAAAACCGAATGCGTTAATCTTGCACGCCGGCTCCAAATAAGTGGCGAGTTATTAAGGTAAAGTCGCCGTTTTATCTAAATCGGGATGCATTTTTGTCCAATTTGTAGCCGCCTCATAAGAAGCAGCTATTCTATACGCCATGGTCTCATCAAATTGATTGGTTATTATTTGCATAGACATCGGCAAACCACCCCCATCGAACCCTATAGGTACAGCAAGAGCTGGGTTCCCCGTCACATTAAACGGTGTTCGAGCTTGTCGGGAATAATATTTATCACATGCAGCTTGATCTTCTATTGGAAATGCTACTTCCATATTATTCACGGTTACTATTGCATCAAATTCTTTAAAAAATTCATTGAATTCTGCTGCATAACGCGCCCTTGTTCTAACTGCTTGGACATAGTCGACTGCATTGAACGCAGTTCCTGGTAATAATCTGGTTAATAATGACTCGCCATACTCATCTGTCCTTTCAACCAACCATTTCTCGTGAATGGCACAAGCTTCCGACAATAAAATAATACGATTACACGTAGCAAAATCGATAAGGGGACGCGTTTTTATTTCTTCTAGCACAGCGCCATTGTCAGCTAAAACAGCAAAAGCATTCTCGAGGCCAGACGACATCTCGTTGCTTGCAATCATATCTTCTTGGTAAAAGTGTTTTATAACGCCAATCTTTAATCCCTTTACTCCTGAGCCAGAGTATTTTGAAAAATTAGGCGTTACAACATTTGAGCTCCCTGGATCTTGCTCATCGAATCCGGAGATTATAGATAATGCCAGAGCATTGTCCCTAACCGTGCGAGTTAGTGGGCCCACATGATCTAAGGAGAATGAGAGTGGTATTACGCCTCTGCGACTAACACGACCATAGGTCGCTTTCATTCCAAGAAGTCCATTCATTGATGCTGGATTTCGCACGGATCCTCCGGTATCAGTGCCCAGTGCTATCGGGACAAACCCAGCGGCGACCGCAGCACCGGAACCACTCGAAGAACCTCCAGGAAAATAGTCCCGTCCCCAGGCGTTTCTGGCTGGTGGCCATGGAAGGTCAAATGACGGTCCCCCAAGAGCAAATTCATGGGTAGATAATTTACCCAGTAATATCCCACCTGCTCGCTTGAGACGCATAGTTACCTCGGCATCGTTTTTGGCAATATTGTCCGCAAATAATCTTGAATGCGCGGTAGTAGGCCAATCCGCAGCATCAATAATGTCCTTTAAGGCAAACGGAACGCCATGAATTGCACCTATTTTCTCTCTTTTCTGCACGGCCTCGTCTGCCTTCTTGGCATCCTCCAGCGCCTCGTCTGGACGTAATGTTAAAAAAGCATTAAGGCCGGTATCATACTTCTCTATTCTGTCCAATAACGCTTTGGTTAACTCTAGCGAGGTTAGTTGCTTGGTTGCTATTAATTCGGCTGCTTCATGGGCCTCTAACCAATGTAGTTCTGTCATTTTTTTGCACTCCAGTTGCCTGGATGATAAACGTGTGCTGGCTCGTAAAAAAATTCATTATTTCGGTCCAACCTTGCAGCAGCCGAGCTTGCCATTTTAATAGCAACTTCTGCCCTATCCGAACCTACAGCCTCAATGACTTCTTTTGGCATATACCGTTTGGCGAAATTTTTAATATCCATAAAGCTCCTCCCGACTTATTCTAATTCAACATTGCATGATGGTTCATGCAGGTCTAGATGTCAGTTAGAAATTTTTAGGAGTGATACGATGGGGAGCACACGTATGATGGCTACAGGTCATAAACACATGATATCGGCCGGCCATCCTCTCGCTACCCAGGCAGGATTGGAAATATTGGAAGCCGGCGGTAATGCTGTTGATGCGGGCGTAGCGGCGGCAATGGTCTTGGGCGTGGTGCAGAGTGATTTAGTAAATTTTGCAGGTGTTGCCCCAATAATGGTAAGGGAACCAGATAACGGAAAAGTTACAACAATCAGCGGTCTCGGTCGCTGGCCTAAAAAGGCCGATATTGACTTTTTAATTCAAAATCATGGAGGGCATATTCCTGAGGGAATACTGCGGATGATTGTTCCTGGAGCACCCGATGCCTTTATAACAGCTCTTGAAAAATTTGGTACCATATCGTTCGGTGAAGCTGCCCGAGGAGCGATACAAGCTGCTGGGGGCGGTTTCATAATGCATGACCTCATGGCTCAATCGATCCGCGAGAATGAGGAAAAATACAGACTCCATCCATCCACTAGGGAAATCTATCTACCAAATAATAGTGTTCCAAAGCCTGGTGATCTTTTCGTACAGTCAGATCTAGCTAAAACTTTCAAATTTTTGTCCGATGAAGAGTTTAATAAAAAAGGTACTCGTATTGAAAAATTAAACGCGGTTCGTAAAGCATTCTACGAGGGCGACATTGCCATCGCCATTTCTGATTTTAGCCACAATAATGGTGGATGGATAACATTATCAGATCTAAAAGATTTCCGAGTTTCTATTGATCAACCCCTAAAAGTTACCCGTAACGATACTACTTTATTTACATGTGGTGCTTGGAGCCAAGGGGTCAGCATGGCTCAACTGTGGTCATTTCTTAAACATAAAGATTTCACAACAATAGGCCATAATTCAACAGAGTATATTCATACTTTAGCTGAAGTAATAAAATTAGTGTTTGCAGATCGCGAACTATATGTAGGTGATCCTGATTTTGTCCATGTGCCCTCAGAAAAGTTACTTTCAAGCGAATACGCTAAAACTAGATTAAATTTAATGAAAAACGATGAGATATTAAAAGGTGTTGACTTGTGGAAGGGCAAAGAAGATGTGGTAGATAAAGATTTTATATCGCAAGATACTTCATATGTTTGTGTTATCGATGCCGATGGACTAGTGGCTTCAATAACTCCAAGCGATGGTTCTGCTAATAGTCCCGCTATTCCGGAGTGGGGCATTACTCCATCTTCCAGAGGGTCTCAATCCTGGGCAATTAAAGGCCATCCATCGTGCGTAGCACCATGGAAAAGGCCTCGACTCACACCAAATCCAGCAATTGCGCTTCTTCCAAATGGATCGATTATGCCGTTTGGAACCCCGGGTGCTGATGTTCAATGTCAGGCGATGTTGCAAGTATTATTAAACATAACGGAGTTCGGATTTTCACCTCAAGAGGCGGTCGAAGCGCCAAGATTTGCAAGTTATAATGCTCCCGACAGTTTTGAGCCGCATACAGCGCTCCCAGACGTGCTGAAAATAGAAAATGCTATTGATATTGAAATAAGAAGAGAATTAGAAACGAAGGGTCATAAGGTCGAAGTATGGCCTGATCAAATATGGAAGGCTGGAGCTGTTTGCGCAATCCTAAACAGTAAGGACCAGGGGTTATTATTAGGTGCAGCAGATCCACGGCGGCCTTGCTTAGCATTGGGTCGATAAATAAATTAAGAAGTGACATTTTTTAATTGAATATGATGAACTAAAACTGCAAGCTATCCCCCTGCGTAATTTTGAAACAAATAGGGGGGTATTACCAATGTCCAAGAGGGCGACCGATTTAGAATCATTTATGGCGGGTGTCGAAGCTCATAATCCTGGGGAATTAGAGTTCCATCAAGCTGTGCGTGAAATAGCGGCAGATATTATCCCATGGCTGCAAGATTACCCAGAGTATGTAGAGGCACAGGTTCTTGAACGAATGGCGGAACCTGATCGGGTGATATCTTTTCGAGTTTGTTGGGAAGACGACACCGGAAATATCCGGGTCAACAGGGGTTACAGAATACAAAATAATAACGCTATCGGACCGTACAAAGGCGGGATACGTTTCCACCCGTCTGTTAACCAGTCAATCTTGAAATTCCTTGCTTTTGAACAAACATTCAAAAATTCACTCACGGGATTGCCAATGGGGGGTGGAAAAGGAGGAGCCAATTTTAATCCAAAGGGCAAGTCAGAGAATGAGGTAATGCGTTTCTGCCAATCTTTTATGACTGAACTGTATCGTCATATTGGCGCTGATGTTGATGTCCCTGCAGGCGATATCGGCGTAGGCGGCAGAGAAATTGGCTACATGTTTGGCCAATATAAAAGAATTACAAATCATTTCACGGGCGTACTAACTGGCAAAGGCCTTGAGTATGGTGGAAGTGAGATGCGTCCAGAGGCTACAGGATATGGAGCGGCTTATTTCCTAGAGGAAATGCTAAAGACGAAAGGCGACGCGATTGAAGGTAAAGATGTAATAATATCGGGATCGGGAAATGTCGCTACCTTTGCAGCTGAAAAAATAACCCATCGCGGCGGTAAGGTGCTGACTTTGTCCGATTCCGCAGGATTTATCTATGATAAGGATGGTATAAACGAAGAGAAACTTCAATGGATTATGGAGCTCAAAAACGTCAGAAGAGGTCGTATCTCTGAATACGCCGATAAATTTAGTGGGGCTGAATATCATGCGGGTAAACGGCCTTGGGGTGTGAATGCAGATTTAGCTATGCCTTGCGCCACTCAAAATGAAATCACCGCGGAAGATGCTAAAACTATGCTAGGTAACAGTATTTTGGCCGTTTCTGAGGGTGCAAATATGCCAACAAATATTGATGGAATACATCAATTTCTTGATGCGAAAATTTTGTTTGCCCCTGCGAAAGCCGCAAATGCAGGTGGTGTTGGAATGTCAGGCTTAGAAATGAGCCAAAATTCTGAGCGTAGGTCCTGGAGTAATGAGGAACTCAGTAAAATGTTAAGGGACCTTATGACCGGGATCCACAATAACTGCCATGAAGCAGGAAAGCAAAACGATGGTTGGTGCAACTATATGGCCGGGTCAAATATCGCTGGGTTTAAAAAGGTTGCAGATGCGATGATGGCATTTGGTGTTGTTTGAACGACCATAAATCGAAATAAAAAGGGGGATTTTCGCCCCCTTTTTCCACTAATATTTTTTGAAAATCAGAAAAAACTATAATTATAGCACAAAGCGTTTAAAGGTTTTTTAGCTGTTGATCCAATACTAATCCGATAAAGGTTTTGGAGGTGGCAGTGTACTTTTAATATGTAATTCCTTCAGTTGCTCAGCTCCGACTTCATTCGGCGCGTTCATCATTAAATCTTCTGCACGTTGATTCATCGGGAAGAGGATAACTTCTCGGATATTAGGTTCGTTAGCTATTAACATGACTATTCTGTCTATCCCCGGCGCAAAACCACCATGTGGCGGAGCACCATAGCGGAACGCATTTAGCATCCCGCTGAACTTTTCCTCAACTTCCTCTTCAGCATAACCGGCTATAGAAAAGGCTTTCAGCATGACCTCTGGCAAGTGATTCCTTATAGCGCCTGACGAGAGTTCTACCCCGTTACACACGATATCATATTGATAGGCGAGGATATCAAGAGGCTTTTTATTTTCAAGCGCATCCATACCTCCTTGAGGCATTGAAAAAGGATTGTGTGAAAATTCAATCTTCCCAGAGACCTCGTCTTGCTCAAACATCGGGAAGTCGACAACCCAACAAAACTTATAAATATTCTTTTCACAAATATCTAAATCATCCCCAAGTTTTAACCGTGCTTGCCCAGCTAATTTTGCAGCGTCAGCAGATTTTCCTGCTGAGAAAAATATAGCATCCCCATAATCCATTCCGGTTCGTTCTTTCAAATCAGATAAGGCGGAATCAGATATTCTAGAGGCAATTGGTCCCTTGCCTACACCTTCGCCAAGAATAATATACCCCATCCCCGGGGCCCCCTCTGTTTGAGCCCAAGAGTTCATTCTATCACAAATAGCTCGGCTGCCGCATTTGGGACCAGGTATTGCACGAACAACGCCACCTTCAGCAACAGTTTTTGCAAAAATTGCAAAATCACTGTTTTCAAAAACATCTGACACATCAGAAATTTCAAGCGGGTTTCTCAAATCTGGTTTATCTGATCCATACCTTAACATCGCATCAGCAAAAGGAATTCTCGGAAATGGCTGAGGGACAGCCCAGTCGGTAAATTCCTCAAATACACCTGTTAAAACAGGCTCTATTTCGGTGAAAATATCCTCTTGCTCAACAAAACTCATCTCTAGATCAAGTTGATAAAACTCTCCAGGAGACCGATCCGCACGACTATCTTCGTCCCTAAAGCATGGAGCAATTTGGAAATAGCGATCAAAACCCGACATCATTACCAGTTGCTTGAACTGTTGAGGCGCTTGTGGAAGGGCATAAAATTTACCTGGGTGTAATCGGGAAGGAACTAGAAAATCCCTAGCTCCTTCTGGCGAACTTGCAGTTAAAATTGGCGTTTGAAACTCAGTGAAACCACGTTCAACCATTCTTCTTCGAATTGAAGAAATAACATTAGAACGAAGAACAATATTGTTGTGAATACGCTCCCGTCTTAAATCTAAAAATCTATACCTGAGGCGGTTTTCTTCCCCCGAGTCTTCCTCGGCGTTCACCTGTAAGGGCAAAAGCTCGGCTGAAGATTGAACTTCAAAAGAGTCAATTCTGAGTTCCACCTCACCTGTTGGAATGCGATTATTAATAGTTTCGTCGTCCCGTCGCACCACCCTACCGGTAATGGTAACCACACTCTCAACTCGAACACTCTCAACTATCGGGAATGTTGCGTCTTCAATGTCGACAACGCATTGCGTAATACCAAAATGATCTCTCAAATCCAAAAAAACTAGTTGCCCATGATCTCTTCGGCGATGGATCCAACCGGAGAGGCGAGCCGTGTTCCCGACATCAGCAACACTTAACTCGTTACAATTATGGGTTCGATAACGATGCATAATTTGATACTCACTTATACTGTTATGTCTATTTAAATAACTATTCCGTTAACTAGCGCGGCTTCTAGATAGTAACAAGAGAAATAAACCTACTAGCTGCATTTAGTTGTTAAATGTATTATTCCGTCCTATGATTAGCCTGAAAATTTCAGATAGGGTCCAATGGCGCGTTTAATTTCGAACCAGGGACAATAATGCCACCTCTATCGCCAATAGTTACCTGCCCATATCTTTCTGAATAAACTTCTGGCAGTGGCCTCGCATCTGGCACAGCCAACCATAGACGCAATAAATGTCGTTTTTTATTTTCATCTTCCCAATCCTCGAATGCAGTACGGTCATGCAGCATAGTGTGGTTATGCACAAACTGAATATCGCCCGGTTCAAAGCCCATCTCCATATTTATTGCGGGATCATTCGCTATAGAGTCAAACATATTTAGAGCCTCTCGTCTCTTCTCCGACAACTGAGGCACCCCATCAAAACGCTGAGCAGAATCTATATAACGAGGAGCATAAATGACGGATAGATAACGCTCAAAGTAGTTAAATACTGGTATTTCAAAATATGGTTTCTTTCCCTCAGGTATTTCTCCTCTGCGATCCGTAGCGAAAGGCTCAAAAAGTAACCGCAACAAGTCTGGCCTGCGGTCATACATCTCATTATAAATAGTCATCGAGCTAACCAATGCAGACGCACCACCTGTTTTGGATGTTTTAAGACATAAAAGTGACACAACATCACAAGAGTCTGTATGAAAATTCTGCCTTTCCCGCGTCTGATAAATTCTTGCATTTTTATCATTTACAGCATCTCTTCCAAGATCTCGAACATGACCCAGGATATGCCCCATGGCATTTTGAGATCTCGCCTTGCCTATATGCATACCAATTCCATAATAAGCTGTCGCGGACTGATTAATCGACCAATTTTCTATAGGTAGCCCTCGAATGAGTGCAAAACCACGGCCGTTAATTACTTCGTTTTGAATTTCTCTCAACTTTTTCGACAAGTTCGGCAACTGAAAATCTTCTTTGCTTATAGCTGCGATATCCAAGTTTTCTGTCGTGTTAAGAGCAACATTAATTTCATTAATATCTTGATCTGATAACGAGTATATCCATGTTTTTGAGCTTAACATATCAGGTCCATACCAAGCCTGCGAGCCAGTCAATTTCTTTGGTAAATGCGCTCTATCGTTCTCAAATGACGCCTGTTGTTCATCATTCATTCTTAACTCCAAAACCATATTCAATAACAGTTTAACTACATCAAACTGTTTAATATCACCGACTTCACATTTAATTCTGCAAAATTAGAATTGTAGGATCTCACGCATCGGTTAATAAAAAGAAAACTACTTGCAAGTACTCTAAACTTTATAGCATAGGTGTGCAATTCAGTTGAACAAGTCAAAGACTGTATTATGCCAAACTAATCAACCAGCGCCTGGTAAACTAGCACTCGCAATTCTCTCCTTATTGGATAAGAAGAGGAGGGGATTAGTTGCGTCATAAAAACTACAGATATATCTTCTAATGGATCTATCCAAAAAGCTGTACTCGCAACGCCCCCCCAGGTGAATTCGCCTTTGGATCCAAGAATTTCTGATCTGACTGGGTCAAGTAGCACTGCTCCTCCTAGACCAAAACCAACTCCTGTCATAGGCATTTCACTGAACGTTTTCTGACCCATCGAAGCCATGTCACCAGGTAAATGGTTCCGCATCATGTAGTCAACAGTTTTTCTTCCTAACACCCGCTCTCCATCCAATTCTCCTAACCTTCTTATCATCTCAACAAAACTCACATAATCCCGCATAGATGACACTAATCCACCACCACCAGAGTTCATAATAACAGGCCGTCGAAACCGACTATCATTAGCATCTTCTAATTTTTTTAGGGGGTTTTCATTGGTTCTTGTATATAGCGCGCAAAATTTATCTAGCTTTTCATCTGGCACTGAAAAGGATGTATCAGTCATTTTTAAAGGATCAAAAATTCTTTCTTTGAATACACTCTCCAAATTTTTTCCCGTTATAACCTCAATGATTCGACCAAGTACATCTGTTGAGACGCCATATCGCCAACTAGATCCTGGCTGAAAGCACAACGGCGTAGTAGAGAGTCGTTCTACAATATTTTCTAAATTCTCATTTGTTTTTCCAAAATCTACCTTCGCTTTTCTCAATGCACGGCCGACTGGGCCTGGGTCGAAAGCACCATACGTAAAGCCGGAGGTATGATTCATCAATTGATGGATAGTTATCGGAGAGACTAAGTCGCGTAGGTTCATATTATCAAAATCTCCCGACGAATAGACTTTCTGGTTCCGGAAATTTGGGAGATAATGAGTTATTGGATCATCTAACATCAGTTCGCCTGTCTCAAACAATGACAGGGCTGCTACTGTAGTAATCAACTTCGACATTGAGTACACTCGATATATACCATCTTCGAGAACAGGATGTTGTTTTTCAATATCTCGTTTACCATAAATAGACGAGTAAGCAACCTCTCCCCTTCGCATAACAACTAAAGCAGCAAATGGCAGTTTGCCTTCATCAACATATTTCTCTAACCACGGATTAATTCTTGCCAGCCTCTGGGGGCAAAACCCTAAATTATCAGGGCGCAAGGTTTCCCCGTGTAGATCAATCGTCATAACAAAGTGTTCTTCCTGGTGAATTTGATTTTTAGTTAGAGGTTCACGTTCTAGTGGTAGTAAATAATCGATGCGCCTACTCGCAGAAATATCACATAGCACAAGAAACATTTCATTTGCATACTTGCATTTTTTATTATTATCCTTATTTTCTTCCGCATGTCATCACATGCTTTTGATCTTTAAATTGTGAAACTTGCAAAACACAAATAATTCTCTCATGACTGGGGATTACCTGAAATACCCTGCACATTAACAATCAAATTAAAAATTAAGGTCAATCAGATCAATATATGATGATTGCAATATTTTACTACTTCGTAAACAAAGATGGGGAAAGATGAAGAACTCTTACAAAGACGACAATTTTGGCTCGCGCATAGCTAACAAAGCAAAAGCTCGACAAGCAATTCAAGAACGTATTAAAGCACGACCGGGGCCAGGAGACCCTGAGTTTGAGAAAATCAGGGCAGAGCGTGAAGCAATTTCTGCAGCGCGGCAACAACGTTTAGCCGAACGCAAAGCGGAGAAAGAAGAAAAGTTGGCTCGCGAGAAAGCTGAAAGAGAGGCGAGAGAGCAGGCTGAGAAAGCAGCTCGAGAAGCTCGCGAATTGGCTGAGAAAGAAGAGGCAGATAGAATAGCCGATGAAGCAATAGCTTTATTAGCAGAGCAAAAAGCCGCTCGTGATGCAAGATATGCGGCTAGGAAGGCTCGAAAAGGCGGCAAGCGGGCTCGCAAGGCCCAAGCCCAAGCGGGATCATGACAATGTAATTGATCTGCTTACAATATTTAAATGGAGAACATTTTAGTTCAAGGAACGCCAGTCAGTCACCGACCATTACCCGATGCTCCAGAACCGAGAGGGGATCCATTACGCCACGTATTTGAGCTCTTGCATCGCGAGCAAATTCTTTCTCCGGCCCATTGGCTGTGAAATGTTGCTTCACATCGTAAGCATTGTCGAACCTTTGGTACATCGGCGCGAGGCTCTTCTGTGGGTACTTCTGTCGCGGGCGTAGTAGACATAATAATTCCTTCAATCGAAACAAATATAAACTCGTGAAGCTAGGCGTTAGGTTACAACTGATAAACAACAAACTACCTTCACCGAAACACATCTGGACTGATTTAGTCTAGTTGTCCGCTAGCAATATCGGAGAGTAACTGACGACTGTATTGTTGTTTTTCCTCAGTCGAGAGCACGAAAACCCACGAAAACAGCGCGCACAATTGCACAGAAACGTTTTTCAATCAAATGTATTATTACAATTTAAGTCAAAAATTGAGATATTATTGCTTAATCAATGTATATTTCAATAACTGCCCTGTATTATTTTGTATATTCTATTGAATACTGATATTTATTGGCTTTTTGCCAGACTCCCTCCTCGTCAAATATAACGCTTCCTTACGCTTTTATTAAACTATGCTTGCCTTGGTGGGGTTAATTATGCAACACCAGATTAATGAGAGGTTATTTTGGAATTGGGGTGGAGGGAATAAGCAAACCAAGTAATTTGGGTGCTGTAACTCGTACTGCGCATGCATTTGGCGCGAGCTTCACCTTCACTGTCTCCCAAGGAATCGAAATTCGGGAGATTGAGGCTGTAGACACATCTGATTCTTCAAAAAGTGTTCCTTTCTATAAATTTTCTTCAGTCGAAGAGCTCCTTTTGCCGTCAGGGTGTTCTTTAATAGGAATCGAACTCACAAACGATGCCATTGAATTGCCAAGTTTTCATCATCCTCGCTGTGCAGCCTACATACTTGGACCTTGAGATTCATCTGATCGTCTGCGACCCCAATTACGTGGAGAATCTTTTGGATGCCCATTACCCCAAGGACGAAAGCACCATGG
>PAQA01000036.1 GCA_002709155.1 Rhodospirillaceae bacterium | reverse complement strand
CTGTTAATATCTTCTAAGATTTCGTCTAACAGATATCCAGGCTGAATAGGCTGATGTAAATTTCTATCCCAAAGATGATGATGGGGATCACAGATTGGCAAATCCGGCTCTATTATTTCTTCATTTACTAAATCAAGCCATTCTTCGTTACTCGATAATTTAACCATTATTTGGTCTCCAGCCTATTCATTAGAAAAACAATACGATTACCGCGGCGCTATCTTCAATGTTTGATGAACAACTCAACAACTTGATACAACGAATATCACATTTTTAGAAACTTATCCGACCTGCTTTACTTTCTTCGGCGAGATGCATTCAAATAGCAATAATATGATCCATCCTTTTACACGCTTGAATTGGAGTTCAGATACAGACTACGATATTGAAACAGGATGAACTCAAGGGGTGACGGACAATGAATACACAGTACAACCGAGTTGAACAATCTCTGGGAAATATTGTCCACATGGAACATGTAAATCTCATGATCCCCGAACAACCATCTGCGCTATTGTTCTATGTTACCGGTCTCCGTCTAACCAGGGACCCATACTTAATGACGGGACTTGATAACATGTGGATCAATATGGGTCGAAGTCAAATGCACCTTCCCAGACGAGATCCTTCTCCTCAGGTTCTTCGTGGGACAATCGGAATTGTAGTTCCTAATCTCAAGGAAATAGAAGAATCTCTGGATACCATAGCAGAACAATTGATGGGATCTGCATTCTCTTTTGAAAGAAAACGTGACTGTATTGAAGTACTGTGTCCCTGGGGAAACAAATTTAAACTACATGAACCTTCAGCCGAATATGGGAGTATACAATTGGGACTACCTTATGTCGAGTTATCCGCACCACAGGGAAGTTCGCAAAAAATTGCTCGATTTTATGATGAAGTAATGGGAGCGACAGTTGTAACAAGCCAGCGGAATGGTGCACCTTGTGCGTCGATTACAACAGGTTCAGCACAATTCATTCATTTTATTGAGACAGACGACCCTCAACCAGATTACGATGGACATCATGTTGCAATCTATATTGCTGATTTTGCAGGCCCCTACAATAAATTACGTGAGAGAAACTTAATATCCAGGGAGTCTGATGAGCATGAATGGCGGTTCATCGACATCATAGATTTAGACACCAGTGAGGTACTATTTCAAATAGAACACGAAGTTCGAAGCGTCACGCACCCACTATATGCAAGACCATTAGTTAATCGTAATCCCGCCCAGAGCAACAGAGTTTACCGACGCGGACAAGATACTTTTTTGGGAGAAATATGAGAAAGTAAAATAGACCCAACCCTATGAAAAATTAGCTTCTCGTCCTCTTATCAAACTAGATACCAACGCATTAATAGGTGCGGTCATTCCTATTTTTGCCGCTTCCGTAGGAACAGCTCCATTGATTCCATCAATCTCGGAAGGTCTTTGCGCCATATGGTCCAGCAGCATAGATGGCCTCGCATCAGGCATATTAGCACCAAAATCTCGAACATAGGTTTCAACATCGTTAAATCCAAGGTTAATCTTTTTTGCTCTTGCGACTGCGTCCGCTTCTCTTGCACAGGAAAGTGCAACAGACCAAGAGTCAGAATTTGCTTGAACCTGCCCAATCGTTGCATTCATCAACGCGCACGGCCCACTGTACGTAACGTTACAGATAAATTTTTCCCATATCATTTGATGAATATCGGGATACCCTTTTGCTGTAAAACCCGCATTGTCCCATGCGTTCACAACTTTTTCCAAACGGTCGCTAACACCGCCATTCATTTCACCAATTCTTACTAATTGCATGCCATTATGGTGCGCATGTCCAGGAGCTTTCATAGAAGCGCCAAATCCGCCAACTACCCCTATCATAACCTGATTGGTATCAATTGATTCGGCGATACGCTCTGCAGCCCCTAACCCATTTTGTATTGTTAAAATAATACTATTGGGCCCGGCAATGCTCTTTGCAGCAACTGCTGCTGCAGGCACCCCACTCGCTTTTGTGGCAACGATTATAAGTTCACACTCGCCTGCATCACTCGCATTAGTAGTTGCGTTCATTGAAACCGTTCGATCACCACTCGCACCCTCAACCCTTAAGCCATTACTTCTTATGGCCGAGATATGCTCCTCCCATGTATCAATTGCCCAAACATCATTCCCAGAATCAGCCAACAACGCGGCATAAACTGAACCCATAGCCCCACAGCCAATGATTGCGATCTTCATTTTTCATAAACTCCCAAATAAACACAGCTTAATTCATATAACAAAATTGAGCTGTTCACAAAGTTCCTAGACCAGATCTCTTTAACCGATCAATAATATCACATGAGAATAATTAAAAGATTTATGAATGGCTGTTTGTGGTTCTTTATTGATATTTTACCTACTACATGACCATCATTCTCGGAATTGTTGGGCTAAGTTTTTCAGTAACGGAGTAGCAATGAAAAAAGATACAACTATTGCCGATTTAATTGAAAATCGATACGGCATACCCACTAATACAGGTGCCACAATGGCGGCAGAAGGAGAATTAGCGAATATTCTTAACCATAGAACGCATAGGAGGTTTACTGAAGATCCTGTGCCGGATGAAATCCTTGATATTTTATTGGCGGCAGCTTTTTCAGCGCCAGCCAAGTCAGATTTACAACAAGCCTCTGTCGTAATAATCAAAGATAAGGCAAAGAGAAAAGCCATAGCAGACTTGATGCCCGCGATGCCGTGGATTGCTACTTGTCCAATTCTCATGATCTTCTTAGGAGATAGTCGGAGGATACGACGTATCTGTAAAATGCGGGATAAGCCATTTGCCAACGATCATCTCGATGCATTTTTAAATGCAGCCGTAGATAGTGGTTTAGTTATAATGAATTTTGTACGAGCCGCTGAGTCATTAGGGATTGGCTGTTGCCCTATAAGCGTCGTTAGAAATCATATCGATGAGATTGCCGAAATAATTAATTTACCTAACCACGTATTTCCAGTGGCTGGAATGACCGCAGGGTACCCGGTGGATGAGGGATACATCAGTTTAAGATTACCTTCTAGCATCAATGTTCATAAAGATTCTTACTGTGACGAAAACTTACCTGTTGAGATAGACGCTTATGACCAACGGCGGGATGCTCGTTTCTCTATCCCAACCGAAAAACAGAGATTAACCGAGACATATGGCATAGCAAACTTTTATGGTTGGTCAGAAGATAAGGCACGGCAAGTCTCAACAACTGAACGCGATCAGTTAGCTAACTATCTCACCAAGAGAGGTTTTAATCTGAAATAGCTAGATCTAATTTTTATCTAAAAAAATAGAACCCGCTCCAATTTTGAAGCGGGTTCTATCGTATTAGAGATTTGTGGTTATTTAGCTGTTCACAAGGTTAGGTAACCATAGAACGATTTCTGGATAAGCCAAGAATAAACCAATTGTAATAACATCTGCTATAAAAAACGGAAATATCCCTCTGAACACATCCCCTAGGGGAATATCCGGCCTAACCGCCGAGACCACGTAACAGTTTAATCCCACTGGCGGCGTTATTAGACATACCTCACACATTTTCACCACGATTATACCAAACCAGATTGGATCATAACCCAGCGCTATCACAGCGGGGTAAACCACAGGCAGCGTCAAAAGCAACATGCCGATAGCATCCATAAACATGCCCAAAACAGCATACCCACAAAGGATAAGGATCATAATCACTACAGGAGGAAAAGGTAGTCCAGTAATCCATCCGGCAAATTCTTGAGGCAATCCGGCATATCCTAAAAATCGAACAAAAATTAGAACACCCCAAATTAAAGCAAAAATCATGACCGTTAATTTTGCTGTTTCTAGCAATGCCTCTTTTAGGCTAGGCCATTTCATACCCTTCATTAAAGCTACCACTAATATTACAAATGCCCCAACGGCTCCAGCTTCAGTGGGCGTTGCTGTGCCTGAGTACATAGAGTAGAAAATAACCGCAACAACGACAAAAATAGGCACTGTACCGGGCAGACTGGCCATCTTTTCTTTGAGCGGAGGAGAAGGAATAGCTTTACCTAGTTCCGGCTTCCACATGCATTGCCCAATAATTAGCATTGCATAAATAATTGCCGATACTACTCCAGGAAGAAACCCAGCTAAAATCAAAGTACCAACTGATTCTTCAACGATAATGGCATAAATCACGAGTATCGCGCTTGGAGGAATCAATGAGGCCAATGTACCCCCTGCTGCAACCACCCCCGCAGCTAACCGACGATCATACCCGTTTTCAAGCATATGCGGTATCGCAACGCGACTAAAAACAGCAGCAGTTGCAGTACTGGCACCGGAAACCGCAGCAAATCCCGCTGTTGCAAAAACACTCGCAACGGCCAAACCACCAGGGACCCAGCCAAACCAGTTTCGTGCTGCCCTGAAGAGCGCGTGGGTTAAACCGCCATGGTAGGCGATAAAACCTATCAAAATAAACATAGGGAGGACGCTGAGCGCATAATTAATCGATTTAGAATGGGGAACTGTACCACTTATACCAGCGCCAGCCTTCCAGCCAATGATCGCTACACAGCCCAATAGACCTACAATAGCAGCAACTACAAACACACGGACACCCGCAAAAACGAGAATTAATAAAGCGCTTGTTCCGATCAAGCCTATCGCAAATTCACTCATGATCGGCCTCCAGTATCACCAACTATAGTCACTTTTTCCTCTTCCCCAGCGAGACCGGCATCAATTTCTTTTTGAGCCTGTTCATCAACTGTTTCTATTATAGGGACACCAATCGGCTCCGCATCAGGGTGCGCAACAAGTCTTAAAAACCCAAAAAGCTGCACCAACAAACGCAATTCCAGACTGATAAACGCGATTACAACTATCAACTTTCCGGGCCAGATAGGTATCTCGATATCAATAGAAGAATCTCCAATAACCCAGGCTCGAACAAAATGCTCCCAGCCATACCAGGCCAGAACCGCGATAATCCACATAGCCACCAAGGTTCCAATAACCTCGAGCACCCATAAAAGTCTGCCGGAGAATCTACCTATAAAAAACTCCATGCGTACATGGCCGCCAAGTTTTTGTGTATAAGCGATACTTAGAAAACAGAAAATGGCCATCGCCATTTCCACCCAATCAACATAACCAGGAATTGGAAAATTAAAAAACTTACGTCCTACGACTTGAACAACAGCCAACAACATTAAAAACAAAATCAACATTGCGGACGTTAAATTAAAAAAGCTTTCCATACGAAAAAGCTGTGCATCTGCCCTACTTAATAGCTGTGCCGCAGACGACCGTTCTGTACTTTCATTACTACTCATCAAGTCCCCCTGAATTTCCGTCTAATAAAATGGCCGCCAGACATCACATCTAGCGACCATATATCATAACAGTATAGTAATCAGCCGCCTTTTGCGGTCTTTAACACTATATCTAGAAGTTCCTGAGCAGGAATTTTTCCTTCATTTTCCTTAACCCACTGCTTCCAGAGCGGCATTCCAGCCATTTTACGAAATGCTGCCATTTCGTCTTCTGGCATTTTTACAGCCTTGAGTTTTGGATTTGCTTCCCATTTTGCAAGATTAATTTTGTCTTTTGCTGCATAAGCTGCTCCTTGAGCCTTATACGAACCGTCCTTCACGTCCTCCAGAAGTTTCTTATATTGATCTGGGAGAGCATTATACGAGTCGATGTTGAAGACAATCGGACAATTGACAGAACCAAGTGACATATTTGTTGTGTACCAATCACCTATTTCATCAAGCTTGTATGCGGCGAAAGTATATGTGAAAGGGAAACCAATTGCGTCAACCGTACCACGTTGCAAGGCAGTGTATGTTTCTGACGCAGGCATGGTCGTTGGCACGGCACCAATGGCTTTTGCTGCACGCCCCATTCCACCTAATGCTCTCAAACGCTTTCCTTTAAAGTCGGAAACTTTGCTTGGTGGCGTCCCACGTCCAATATACTCATATTGCGGAAGCATCATAGACATATAAATCTTTGCATTCCATTTTGCCAAAGCTTTGGTCGACGCGGGGTGGTTATAGATTGCATCATGAACTTTTCTTTGCACATCCAAATTTGGGATCGGTAAAAAAGGTAAGTCCAGGACATTCAGAGGTTGATTTTTCCCGGGGTGATAAGCGGCACAAAATGAAGCCATCTCAAAAGCACCTACAGAAATACCGTCAAGGTTTTCTTTACTTTTTGATAACTGTTGTCCGTAGTAAAGCTTGATATTGAAGTTTCCACCTGTCTTTTCGTTGATAACTTTCGCCGTATATTCAGGCGCTTCCGTAAAAGCCCGTCGTTTTCCCCATAGAGACATTCTCCATGTAATTTTAGGCCCTTTTACTTCTTGAGCTCCAGCCGCCGTAGGAAGACTGACTTCCGCTATACTGGCAACGCCAAATCCAAGAACGCTTAGAGCGATGAGAGATTTACGCATTAACTAATTCCTTCCCTGTGTTTAAATAACTTGTCAATAAACTCAGCCGATCTTTAACCCTGTCCGCTGTTTTACTGTTGCAACCATAACCTCGCATTACCGCTGCATCAACTTCTCATCATTAAATATAATAATTTTATGATTATTTATCCATATTTATGAACGTATTAAAATAAAAACACTACATATTGATTAAGTTTTATGGCTTTCGTGCGTTGGATAGTGTGTAAATGAGCTGGTTCAGCTATTGCCGGTGTTTAAAACCAATGGTAAACCACAGTTTCACATAAGAGAATCGGACCAAGTCGTTGCGAACATTATACAACAAGGTTCTGTCAGCCGCAGCGCATCGCCATGCAAAATGGTGGTTAGCATTGGTGTCTTTTATAGAAAGCTCAATTTTTATAATCCCCCCCGATGTAATGATAATTCCAATGGTTCTAGCAGACCGCACCAAGTGGTGGCGTATTGCACTAACTGCGACCATAGCTTCCGTAATTGGCGGGATTGGTGGATATCTCATTGGTGTGTTTTTATTCGATACGCTAGGCCAATCTCTTGTAGATTTTTATTCCTATGGGGATAAATTTGGGCAATATATGAAGATTTATGCAGAATGGGGCGGGTGGGCTGTTTTCGGGGCCGGCTTAACACCTTTTCCTTACAAAGTGATCACAATTGCTAGTGGAGTGGCCAAGTTAGATTTATCTCTCTTTATTTTAACTTCTCTAATTGCCCGGGGATTAAGATTTTTTTGTTTAGCCGGCTTATTATTTTATTTTGGAGAATCTATTAAAAAGATCATAGAAAAATATTTTGGGCCGATAACTATCCTGATTTTCTTGGCTATTTTTGCTTGTCTACTATTAATTAATCTTTCGTTTGCATAACTAGGGTGCCAGCAGTGAAAACTATTTTATTTAAAGCTAATGTCGCTACCTACCTTGTAGGATTAGCCTGCTGCTTAGTTCTAGCAACAGCTTATGCTTTCGAATATCTCGCGAACCTGCAACCCTGTGTTTTATGTATCTACCAAAGAATACCTTATGCTGTGGCGATAGGATTGATGCTCCTAGCAATAATATTAAGAAAACATAGTCAGGCTAATTTAATTTTATTTATTGCTGCATCAGTAGTTTTTGCAGTCGGATCTGCAATAGCTATTTTTCATATCGGAGTAGAACAACAACTTTGGCAGGGAACTCCCGAGTGCGGGAACTTCATAAATAACGCTAGTGTCGAAGCACTTCGAAAACAATTGCTGGCGCAACCAATAGTGAGATGTGATGAAGTGGCATGGTCATTATTTGGAATATCTATGACAGGGTACAATTTTTTGATTTCTACCTCGCTGTTACTATATTCCTTGATAATCGCAGTTCAGCGAAAATAACGCGAGTTCCATTATGAAAAATACTAAGAGCAAGAACCACTTTCCCGTTTCAAAATCGCAAAAAGAAATGGTGGAAAGGTTTATCAGAGTGGATCATGCCGGAGAGTTCGGTGCGAAGAGAATTTATGAGGGACAACTGGCAATTCTTGGCAAGACCGCCGACGGGGATACGATAAGGCACATGAAGGAACAAGAACAGGCCCACTTAACAAAATTTGAGAACCTAATAGTCGAAAGGCAGGTCCGTCCAACCATTCTATATCCTATCTGGAACATAGCAGGGTTTGCTTTAGGGGTTGGGAGTGCACTGATGGGACCCAAAGCTGCAATGGCATGCACAGTAGCCGTCGAAGAGGTTATCGATGAGCATTATGCCGAACAATCATCAGCTCTAGACAACGAAGAAAAAGAACTTAGGGATACAATCGATAAATTTCGAGAAGAGGAATTGGAGCATAGAGACACTGCCATTGAACATGGAGGCGAAGAAGCCATTGGATACCCAGTTATGAGAAAAGCTATACGAACGGGAAGCAAACTCGCTATCTGGCTATCCGAGCGTTTTTGAAACGAACATTACCGTACTACTAAGCGCCAGGATTATTCAGTCGCTATCATTCCCGTTTTCCAACTCGGAATCCCAGTAGAGAAAATCTCTCCAGCTTTCATGCAAATGATTGGGTGGGAACATGCGACCGCGTTCCTGTAGTTCGAAAGATGTTGGAGACCGCGGGGTATTAATCGGATGCATTTTAACAACATCCGGAAGAAAATTTCCTTTTCGCAGGTTGCACTTGCTACAAGCAGTGACAACGTTCTCCCAAGTGGTTTTTCCTCCGCGAGATTTAGGGATTAAATGATCAAACGTTAAGGCCTCTGGTCGGAACTGCTGAGCACAATATTGACATGAAAAACGATCCCGCAAAAAGACATTGAACCTTGTGAATGCTGGTCGGCGCGATTGCAGTACAAACTCTTTGAGCGCAATAACGCTGGGCAAACGCATTTCAAAACTAGGAGACCTAATTTTGTGTTCGTACTCCGACAAAACGTTAACTCTGTCTAAAAAGACAGCTTTGACGGTATCTTGCCAAGACCAGAGCGACAGTGGGAAATAGCTTAAAGGCCTGTAATCAGCATTTAAAACTAAAACCGGCGAATTTTCGACTGCGGACAACACTTCTCAATCCTCCGTTAAATACTCAACCGACTTTCTTAACTCTTGTTTACGTCTTAACCGCTATCCCAACATAGCGTGATTCTAAATTAGGTTGTCCATTAAAAAAGTCAAAACACTAAACAAGTTTCACTCATATGCGGCAAATATTTTTGCTTTTTTAAAAAATATGAAAATTAAGACGTCAAAACTCTTTTCAGAAAAGCACATCCTATATTTAGGCCTTCTTCATCTATCGAATGCCCTAATCCCGGTCTTAATTCGGATGAAGTTTCGATACCGACTGCAGTCAATCCATTTACTGCATCCTCTAGCGAGGAAGCAGGCACCATATCATCAGATGCACCATGAATTAGTGTTACTGGTGGCGTCGTCTTAATATCTTGAGCTAAAAGTTCGGGAGCGATGAGCCTACCTGAATATCCAACTACACCTGCTATTGCAGTTTCTCTCCGCGGCCCCACAAATAGGGATAACATAGTGCCCTGGCTAAAACCCACTAGCGCAAGTCTATTGGGACTCAGATTATTTTTCTCCAATTCCTCATCTATGAACGCGTTAAGAACTTGGGAAGCCATCGTTACTCCCGCGAGCATTGACTCCTTAGATCGATCACCTAGGCTGAACCATTGACGACCGTAAGGGGACATCTCACACGGGAATGGTGCGTGCGGCGATACGAACTCTACCTCTGGTAAATCTCTTGCTATCATTGGGGCGAGACCAATCAAATCGTTTCCATCCGCTCCATAACCGTGCAGCAATATTACCAATCCATTCGCCTTTTTGCCATTTGATGGTGGTTGGCGTGGTCCATCGAGGTCCATCATATTTTTCTCCAAATATATTTCAAAAAGATTAAATAGTACTGTGTTAATGTTAGTCTATTGGTTCTTATAATTCCTATTAAATAAAAAGAACCTAGATGGTTTTAAACTCTAAAGTTACAAGGTTGCTATGCCTAAACAGAAAATCAGAACGCGATTTGCGCCCAGTCCATCGGGACTATTGCATCTAGGCCATGCTTATTCAGCCTTGTTCGCAGAAAAGGAAGCTAAAGATGGAGACGGTACTTTACTATTAAGATTTGAGGATATTGATAGAGAAAGATGTGACCCGAAATACGAGAAACAAATCGAGGAGGATCTGTCGTGGTTAAATATCAAATGGGAGGACAGTCCCCGGCGTCAATCGGAACACCTTACTGATTACTCTGCAGCACTAAAAAAATTAGAAACATTGAATATTATTTACCCTTGTTTTCTGTCCAGAAGAGAACTGAACGACGCTTTGTCCGCCCCACATAATATCCCGACACAAACAAACGATATCATGCCACTTAACACAGATCAGTACTTGTCTGAAACCGAACGTGAACGTCGAATAAAAAAGGAAGAGCCATTCGCTCTTAGACTTCGAATGACAACAGCATTGAAAATGGTAGGCCCTCTATATTGGCACGACATTGATAAAGGGCCGCAGATTGCAAGACCGGAAATTTTTGGTGATGCGGTTATTGCCCGTAAGGATATACCAACGAGTTACCATTTATCGGTCGTTGTAGATGATGCTATTCAAAAAGTAACAACTGTGACTAGGGGCAATGATTTATTTGAAGCAACGCATCTGCACCGGTTACTGCAAGAGTTACTGGGCTTACACGTTCCACTATACAAACACCACAAAATTTTAATAGATAACAATGGTGAGAGAATGGCAAAACGCGATAAATCTATAACGTTGCAATCGTTGAGATTATCTGGAAAAAAACCCGCCGATATATACAAAATGATTGGCTTTACCCGTTAAACTATTAATCAATGAGTTAGCTAGACTCACCAAGGACATTGACGATGGTCTTTACAATCAGATCGCTACTATATGTTCTTAAAATGAAGTTACGGTGATTTATAGTCACCGTAACTTCTAATGCCTATTTTAATGGGGAATGAGACCACGGAATAAGAACAGTCGAGTGCATTTCGTCCAATCTATCTGGGCCATCTTTCAAGAAATTTTGCCAATCTGGATCAGCTGCCGCAGCCGCGCGGGCTTCCGCTCTATGGTTTAAATCCTTATATACCCAGAGATGAGAAACTTCATTGGGCTGACCAGTGTCAGTCATCCATATACAAACGTTTTTTGAATGCCTTTCTCGTACATCCATAGCAGCGGTTATAGCATCTGCAAATACTTTTGCTTTGCCTACTTTGCACCGGTAAAAACGGTATTCATAAATATTCCCGTCTTGATCAGGAGCGACCAGAGGTTTGGTTGCTATCATTATTCTGTTGTCTTGACGCCGGATAAGCGGCCCAGCCTTGGTCAAATATTCATTGCGCCAAGCCTCATTTACCCCGAGCTTTGCTTTCACCTCTGCTCGATGGTTCATGCTCTCATAAGACCACAAATGCATGACTTGGTTTAACGGACCTATTTCTGTTAGCCAATAACCTTCGAGTTTTCCATGCTCATCCCCTCTTATGGGACGTCCGATTTCAGCAGAATACTTGGCAAGTAATGGAGCTTGCCCGGGGCCGGTGGTATATGTTCGAAACTCATAGATCATTTTTTAAAGGCTCCTTCTAATTGCCGTTTAAATACACCAGCTCCCGCAAACCATACAGCTAGTGAAAACTAAATCTTAATTGGATTTAACTAACCACTATTTTCCCTTTAGGACTGGTCAAAATTGTTGGTTACTTCAGATTGTTAAATATCTATCTGCGATTAAAGTCTTCCTTAAACATGGCGACCCTTGTATTAAAGAATGAACTAAAAATAAATACAACATCTTTTAGGAGAGCAGGAATTGACCTCCCTTAAACACAAAGAGTTTCCAAATTTTGTCACCCATCTCGAATGTTCGTTGACTGGTGAAAAATATGAGGCAGGTATACCCCAAGGCCTTTCAAAAGCCGGCAGACCTCTATTAGTTCGTTACGATTTGGATAAAATGGCTTCAGCAATCACAAAAGAGGAAATAGAAACTCGGGAGGGTGGGTTTTGGCGCTATCGAGAATTTCTCCCAGTCACTAAGAGTGAAAACGTGATTGCACTGGGTGAGACAACTACCCCATTAATGCAACTTCCAACCATGGCCAGTAAGCTTAACGTAAATTCTGAGCGATTAATCGTAAAAGATGAGGGTCGACTTCCGACTGGCTCATTTAAAGCAAGGGGTTTAGCATTAGCCGTAGCGATGGCAAAAGAGTTTGGATTGCAACACTTAGCAATGCCCACTAATGGTAATGCTGGAGCAGCTATGGCAGCGTATGCAAGTCATGCTGGGTTGAAAACAACAATATTTTGCCCAGAGGACACTCCTGAAATAAATATCTCAGAAATCGAACTCCAGGGGGCCAGCGTTTATAAAGTGAATGGACTTATAAATGATTGCGGGAAAATAGTTGGGGATGGGAAAGAGGTCACTGGCTGGTTTGACGTTTCAACGCTCAAAGAACCCTACAGGATAGAAGGCAAAAAAACGATGGGGCTCGAGATAGCAGAACAAATGGATTGGAAACTTCCAGATGTAATTTTTTATCCAACAGGAGGCGGTACCGGACTGATTGGAATGTGGAAAGCATTTGATGAACTGGAAGCTATTGGTTGGATTGGGAGTAAACGGCCGCGTATGGTCGCTGTACAAGCAACTGGCTGCGCTCCCATTGTCAAAGCTTTTGAAGAGGGCAAGGAACATGCACCGGTATGGGAAAATGCTTATACAGCAGCAGCAGGGATTAGGGTGCCTGTGGCGGTGGGGGATTTTCTAATATTACGGGCAGTTCGAGACTCGGGTGGTTTTGCGGTTGCCATCCCAGATGACGAAATCTTTGAAGCAAGAGACCAGGTTGCTCGCGAAGACGGTGTACTCCTATGTCCAGAGGGAGCCGCGACGTTTGCCGCTTACAAGCGGGCGTTGGAGGAAGGTTCTATAAAACCCAATGAAACGGCCATACTCTACAACTGTGCAACAGGCTTGAAGTATCCAATGCCAAAAGCAGAAAATACTATCGATCGCTTTAAACCAATTGATTATAACTCGCTAATAGAAAAATAATATCTCACTGATTTAAAATCGACGACAGTATCAGTCGGATTGTAACACAATTGAATTAATGACAAATAATGATACTTGACCTACTCTTTCGTCTTGGAGAAACCCAACAAACAATATGGAGATCAAAATGCTATTGGACGTGCGAACCTATACTTGCAAACCCGGCACTATAAAGAAACATCTGGAAGTCTATGAGCAATTTGGCAAAGCCCCACAAACAAAACATCTGGGACAGCCCGTTGCTTACCTGATTACTGAAACGGGAAATGTTAACCAGTATGTCCATATATGGGCATATGAAAATGCTGGTGATAGGGAAGCCAAACGAACTGCAATGCAAGCTGATCCTGATTGGATCAAATATACACAGGAAAGCGCAAAACTTGGTGCCTTAATTAATCAAGATAATAAATTGATGAAACCGGTAGATTTTTATGCTGAGCCCAAACGTTCAAGCTAAAAACAGAGGGCATGCTGATTTTTATTAGTATGCTCTCTCTTAAGTATGTTGAATGGCTTTTGAAATATTGAAAATCAGCCAAATGCTTAAGTCCAAGGTAGTATGATTGGAGCAGCCGAAATGGCTACAAATAATACGTTATTATCGAAAGATTGGGTTCTTGAGACGAGAATTAAAGAAGAATTAGTCTCTACTTATCAAGTAAACATTAAAAACCTAATGCTAGAAATGTCTATCGGTGTACATCCCTACGAAAAAAAGCAGAAACAGCGCGTAATTATAAATTTAGAAATGAGTTTAGAATACCCCCAAAGTGGATTTTCTGATGCTATCTACAGAAAAGTGGCTTGCTACGAGACTCTGATAAATGAAATAAAAACTATAATTGCTCAGGGACACATTATTCTCGTGGAAACCTTTGCGGAAAAGATCGCTGACTTAAGTCTATTGGATAAAAGAGTTTTAGAGGTCACAGTTAATGTCGAAAAAATAGACGTCTTTGATGACTGCGACAGCGTCGGTGCAACTATAAAAAAAATAAGACGCAACAAGATTAAAAATTCGTAAAAACAATAGTTTAAAGTCGATTTCAAGATGATGCGTTATTTATATCATGGAAGTTAATAATAGGATGGGAAACCGCTGGATATATCACTTATCGCGAAAAAAGGATTGGGTTGCTTCAGAAAGCTCAGATTTCTATGATGGATCAGTTGAGGACTCTATTGATGGATATTTGCATTTTTCGACAGCTAAGCAGGTAATTGCAAGTGCAGATAAACATCGAAAAGGAGAAAAGAACCTTTTGTTATTAGAAGTAGACACAAAGAAACTCAAAAATAGTGATTTAAGATGGGAGCCGGCGCGCCGAGGGGAGCTATTTCCTCATATCTACGGATCGCTCGATAAATTGGCCGTGACACGGGTATTTGACCTTCCTATCAATAACGAAGGAAAACATGTCTTCCCTCTTTTAAAGGACGAAAACCTATAAGTTATGACTATAACTGATTTTCTTTTTGAAATAGTGCGAAAGCTTGATCCCGAAAGAGCGCATTTGCTGACAATCCAAGCGTTAAAACTTGGCATTACTCCCAGATACAGCAATAACAGTGATGGGGCCCTGATTTCAGAAGTATTTGGTATAAAATTTCAAAATCCGATAGGACTAGCGGCAGGCTTCGACAAAAGTGCGGAAGCTTTTTACTCACTCGATAAGCTTGGATGTGGTTTCGTCGAGGTCGGAACTTTAACATTAAAACCGCAAGCCGGAAACGAGCGGCCTAGGGTTTTTAGGCTAGAAGAAGATCAGGCTATCATAAATCGATATGGTTTTAATAACGACGGTTTATCGCGCGCGGTCAAACGATTGTCCAAAAGAGTAAAGAGCACAGGCGTACTCGGTATCAATATCGGAATAAATAAAGATAGCACGACACCAATCGCTGATTACGAAGAGGCATTAAGAATAGTCTCGCCACTAGCAGATTATATAACTATTAATATCTCCTCTCCAAATACGCCTGGACTTAGGGATCTACAGTCCTCAGAAAAATTGGAAAAATTACTTAGATCTATTGAAAAAAGTCGTTTCGAAAACGAGGTCCAAATATTAACTCCTCCAATACTCTTAAAAATCGCCCCTGACCTCACAGAAAAAGAAATAAAGGAAATCGCCCAGATTGCTCTTAAAACTGGAGTTTCTGGTCTGATTGTATCCAATACTACAGTCACAAGGCCATCTTTCATTAAGGGAAATAGAAGAAGTGAGCAAGGCGGGCTCAGCGGACCTCCACTTTTTGAATTATCTACCAAGAAACTTGCTCAAACCTACCTAGCCTGCAAAGGAAAAATACCCTTGATCGGTGTGGGAGGGGTGGATAGCGCAGAAACTGCATACGCAAAGATAAGAGCGGGAGCTAACCTTGTTCAGCTATATACAGCCCTAACATATCGTGGACCTTGCTTGTTTAAATCTATAAACGACGGGTTAAACTTATTAATTAAAAATGATAACTTTAGAAATGTTCAGGATGCCGTTGGAATAGATGCAAAATATTGGGCCGATAAAAAGATTCTGAATTAGAAAAGGAGCCTAAATAGTGAACATGACTATCGTTATAGCGCTCTCTATAATACTGCTAGGAATAGGAATTGGGGTAGACTTTCTAGCCCCAGAATGGGTGCCTATTCCCGGCTGGGTACTCAGCATGAACGCTTTAATTATAATCTTTGTCTTTAATCTCAATCTCAGGCACAAACAGATCAGAAAAAATTTCAACGAACTTAAAGATCAACTAAAAGCATTAGACAGAGAAATAGTTGAGATGCGAGTGGAATTGGATACTGCTCAAGATAAACTTAATAACAATCTGGAGAACCCACAAATTGCATCAGAACTTAGGATGTTACGGTCTTTGATGAAACAATTTACCGAAAAAGTTAATGGGCAGTTGCACACAGAGGATGCTACATCAGAACCTGCAAGCCTAGAACGACGGGAAATAAAGCAAACCCAACAAGATCAGGCCATCACACGTGAACCCATTCTCGACTATAGTGATAATGAAATACTTAGGTTTTTAGAAAAGGCCGTTCGAGAGGATCATATTGAGCTTTACCTTCAACCAATAGTGAGACTACCGCAACGATCACAAGTATTTTTTGAATGTTTTTCAAGAATAATGGATGAAAAAAGTAATATTATTCGACCAGAGCAATACCTACCTGTCGCAACTTCGGCTGGACTAGCAGCAGCTGTCGACAACCTGCTTTTATTTAAATGCGTGCAACTTGTGCGGCGCACCCGTCGAGACAATCCGGAAATAGTATTCTTTTGTAATATATCCAAGTCCACCCTTACGGATATCGACTTTTTCACTGATTTCATTGATTTCATGGCGGATAATACAAACTTGACTTCAAGTCTTGTTTTCGAGTTCAGCCAAGAAACAATATTAGATAAAAACTACGAAATTCAAAGTGGTTTAGAAAGGCTATCTAAACTAGGCTTTCGCCTTTCATTAGACCAACTCCACCAATTGAACATAGAACTTCCAAAACTAGCATCACAAGGTTTTAAATTTATTAAAATTGACGCCCATCTTCTTCACGAGATGGCCCGGGGAGATACTCCTAATTTAAATATGAGGGCGCTTAAAGGCGCTCTCGACCGTGTTGCAATGGATTTAATCGTAGAGAAAATTGAAAACGAGGAGATGCTTAAAGATCTCCTGGATTTGCAAATAGATTTTGGTCAAGGTTATTTATTTGGTGCACCAAAATCTGCAACAGCGGCCAATTGATGATTACCAAAGAAATAACCGGTTTAAGGGCTATCTCAGAAAGTTATGAAATTTTCATTCTAGACCTCTGGGGAACTATCTATGACGGACAAGCGCTATTCCCTGGAATAAAAGCCCTGCTGAAGCAACTAAAAAAAAGAGGAAAAAAAGTTATATTTCTATCAAATTCTCCTCAGCTTCCAGAGGTAGTTCATCAGCGCCTCGAACGACTTGGAATTTCAACCTTGCATTATGATCACCTTGTTACATCGGGGGGGGAAGCTCACTCGCAACTGATCTCAATGGAATCAAAAGGATTTTCAGTTTTTAAAGGAACAGTTTTCCAGATAGGACCTAATCGTTTCCCCGATACTTTACCCAAAGGAAAATTTATCAGCGCGGAAAATCTCTCAGAAGCAGAATGGATATTGAATGCAGGCCCTGATTCGGAGAATAATCAGCTCAGCGATTATAAAGAATTACTCGCTATGGCTCAAAAAAGAAACCTCCCTATGCTCTGCGCTAATCCAGATAAAATCGTTTTTCATGGCAAAGAAAAGCATCTATGTGCAGGAGGGATTGCAGAATATTATCAGACAATTGGGGGGCAGGTGATATTCGTGGGCAAACCATATCCAAAGGTTTTTGAACGATGTATGGACTTTCCAACGCCAGGGAAGAAAAATAAAACCATTATGATTGGAGATAATCTGGAGACGGATATACTAGGAGCCAATAACTTTGGCATCCATTCAATTTTGATAGCCTCGGGAGTTCACGAATTGGTCAACCCCAATAAAGGCGGTATTCTGAAAGGCGAACTCAACGAGTTACAGAAAATTTTAAAAGTAGATGCTAACTATGTAATGCCTTCCTTGAGATGGTAATTTAACGAATAAGAGCAACAAACATAAACCAAGTTCTTGACGCACACCTTCTACTGTCGTATATCCCTGACTGCTTTTTAAATCGGCCCCAGTTGCTGGGGTGATGGTTGGAGGGAAGAGCCGTGGCTCGCAGATGTTCTATAAGTGGTAAGGGTGTTATGACTGGAAATAATGTCAGTCATGCGAACAATAAAAACAAACGCAGATTTATTCCTAATTTGCAGCGCACTTCTCTTATGAGCGAGGCACTTGGACAAACTATACGCATTCGTTTGACGACTTCTGCTATACGAACAATCGAACATAATGGCGGATTGGACGAATTTCTCAAAAATACAAAAAATGCCAAGTTGGCCCCAGAAGCGCGAACTCTGAAGCGCAGGATAATGAAGGCTTCAGAAAAAACCAATTAGCAGTATAGCTCTGTTTAAATAAGCATATTACACCACTTCACGCGAATTAAATATCATTTGCCTGACGTGAAGGGTGGCTGCTCGGTATACTTACGCCCCAAGAAATTACCACACTAGTTCCAAAGAGGCACAGCCCAGTGAATTGATGCGCGACCGCTAGTCCTTCTGGAACAAAGTTTACTAAAGTTAAAACCCCTAATAAAAATTGTAAGATTGCTAGTGTGGTCATCACATAGATCGTTCTCAACAACCGTTCATTTTTGCAAAAAAAGTGGGCGTAGGCACATAGACTGACGACAGCTAATAAGGTGAGGATTGCCAAAATACGATGATTAAATTGTACGGCTGGAATATTCTCAAAAATATTACGCCAATATGGCTCAACACTGAAATAGTCAGGTGGAATCATTCTATCACCCATGAGAGGAAACGTGTTATAAACTAACCCCGCTTTGAGACCTGCAACAAGAGCGCCACCGATCACCGTCAAAAATATTAGAACTGTCGCTGTATTTGCATGATAGACTGTGGCCTTCGATCTCAACACATCGCGTTTACCAACTAGATCTAAGATTGTCCAAATCAAAAGACCCAATATTAAAAACGCCATCCCTAGATGCGTTGCAAGTCTATATTGACTTACCGAAGGGTCAGATGACAAACCACTTTTAACCATCCACCATCCAAGCGCACCTTGTAGGCCACCCAGCACGAATAGAAAGCATATTCTTGAAAGCAACCTTCTTTTAATTTTATTAGTAATAAGGAAAAAAATGAATGGTAGAAAAAAAACAATGCCTATGAGGCGCCCCCATAACCTATGGATATATTCCCACCAAAAAATATCTTTGAACGCGTTCAAATCCATCCATGTGTTTATATATCTGTACTCAGGAGAGTTTTGATAGAGTTTAAAAACACGCTGCCATTCTTCCTCACTCAATGGTGGAAACCATCCTAACAGGGGACGCCATTCAACCATAGAAAGACCAGACCCCGTAACACGAGTTATTCCACCAATTATAACCATCGCAGCAACCATTCCACCGACTACTGCAAGCCAAATCGCAACAGCTTTATCTGCGCCATTACTTCTATCAATTAAATCGAATTTAACACTTTCCATTTCTTCTAGATGGAGAGTTCAACGATCCGTGTCAACCAGAGGAGCTATAATTGTAATGAAACAGTGGCTTCTAGTTGAACTTTGATCTTAATTGATAATTTTGATATCATTTGGTTGAATGATAAAAGGTAAAAAGCGTGTGAGCCAAAAACGAGTATCCCAAGTATTACTTTTGATGATTTTGTGTATATTTTGCACTGCATGCCAAAACACAACGCAAATTACTGAAACATCATCCCTTTCGTCCAGCCATACATATTTGACTTCATTTCCAAGATTACTATCTTGCGAAGTAAAGGGATATTACGGGAAGGTTCTTGATTTAACTACCCCTGCTTTGGTAAATTTGAAAAACTTCGAAAAACCAATAACGATGAGATGTAACCACGCCGGTTATTGGACTTCAAACATCATATTAGAGCCGATACACAAAATAAGGCTATTAGATCGAGTAACCGGTGGAGAAAAAATTTCACTTCTCACTAGCCGTTACACAGCAGATGATCTGGGACCTGAGAGCAAATTACCACGCGCACTTCATGTTGCGTTAAGAAGAAAAAATTTCAGAAACTCCGACATTAAAAACTCATACTATGCTGAGGAATTACTCTACGCCAAAAAAAATTGGGAATCCATAATAGAAGATTTATTGTTATCTTGTAAGCAGCAAAGTGATCAAATCAGTGCTTCCTGTCGTACATCAATAAAGAGAATAGAGAGATTTATGCGCCAAGATTTGATGCAAATTGAACAACAAAGAAGAAGATCTGCTATTGAATAATTTCACCCCATCGAGTAAGGGACTACTGTGAGTGCAGTGATTAATCATTGCACGTCAATTGACATTAGTTAATACCGAGTGGTTGATGTTGCATTAGCAAATTATATGCACTTAAAAACCCATGTTTCGGCGGGATACATAATATGCAAGTTGGTATAATAAAGGAACGGCGACCAGGAGAATCCAGAGTTGCCATTACACCAGATACGGTAAAGAAATTCTTAGATTTAGGACTTTCTGTCCTCATTGAATCGAAAGCAGGAATAACTGCGGCCATAACAGACAAGGCTTATGAAGACGCTGGAGCAAAAATCGTCAAAACACCTGTCGAAGCCCTCTCCCAAGCAGACATAGTTCTCAAAGTTCAAAAACCAATTGTCCCGGGAAACAAAAGCAAGAGCGAATTGAATGAAGTTGCGCTGATGAAAGATGGTGCTGTTCTTATTTGTCTAATGGAACCATACGATAGTCATGAGCTTTTAGACACTCTAGCAAGTAAAAAAATTACAGTGTTCTCTATGGAATTATTGCCACGCATAACACGAGCGCAAACTATGGATACTTTATCTTCTCAATCAAACTTAGCCGGCTATAAAGCGGTACTTGAAGCAGCAAATACTTTTGGCAGAGCCTTCCCAATGATGATGACAGCTGCTGGGACCGTCCCGCCCGCCAAGTGCTTGGTTATGGGTGCTGGCGTTGCAGGTCTTCAAGCCATTGCAACAGCGCGTCGCCTAGGAGCTGTTGTTTCAGCAAGCGATGTACGACCTGCAGCTAAAGAGAATGTAGAAAGCTTAGGCGCAAGCTTTGTGGCCGTCCAAGACGAGGAATTTAAACAAGCGGAAACAGCAGGTGGTTACGCAAAAGAGATGAGCGATACATACAAGGCTAAACAGTCAGAACTGATTGCATCAACAGTCGCTAAACAGGATATAGTGATTTGTACAGCTTTGATACCTGGTCGCCCTGCCCCAGTCTTAGTAACTGAAGATATGATAAAAACAATGAAACCTGGATCCGTGTTAGTTGACTTAGCGGTCGAACAGGGGGGTAATTGCCCATTATCGGTCGCCGATAAGACGATAGTTAAAAATGGTGTGTCCATCGTCGGCCAGACTAATATGGCGAGTAAGCTCTCTATTGATGCTTCCATCTTATTTGCGAAAAATTTATTAAACTTTATTACACCTATGGTGCATCAAGATCAGAAACAGCTAATTATTGATATTGACGACGAAATAATTAAGGGATCTTTACTTACCCAAAATGGAGAGGTCCTCCAAACTTTTATGTAAACTCTTATTCATCATCTTGCTCCTCTCCTTCATTCAAACGAAGAGCACTGATCCATGTATTATCTGTTAATTAATGGAACAATTATGATTTGATAATTAAGACAACTTTCGAAGAAAGGATATTATTGTGCAACCCGAAGGTGTCGACCCATTTATATTCGGTATTACCGTATTAGTTCTAGCCTGCTTTGTTGGCTATTATGTAGTTTGGCGCGTGACACCAGCGCTCCATTCACCACTAATGAGCGTTACTAATGCTATTTCTTCTGTGATCATCGTGGGCGCACTAATAGCCGCAGGGCCGGCAGAGGGAAATTTTGCACAAGCGATGGGGTTTTGTGCAATCGTTTTGGCTTCAATTAATATCTTTGGCGGATTCATTGTGACACAGAGAATGCTCTCTATGTTCAAAAAGAAGCGTAGAGAGTGAGTTTCTAGATGACAGATGATATTTCAGCATTTCTTTATTTGATTTCTAGTGTTTGCTTTGTATTAGCACTCCGAGGCCTTAGTTCACCCGATACCGCTCGCCAAGGTAATATTTTTGGTGTTTCTGGAATGATAATAGCTATTGGAACGACTTTAGCTCTTCCAGAGGTACTGAGTTACGAAGTTATAATTGCTGGGCTTGTAATCGGAGGAGCCATTGGAACTGTTATAGCTCGTAAGATTGAAATGACCGCATTACCTCAGCTGGTTGCGGCTTTTCATAGTTTAGTTGGCCTAGCTGCGTGTTTTGTTGCAGCCGCAGCGTTCTATAGACCCGAAGCATACGGAATAGGGCAATTTCTGAATATTAATACTGCAAGTTTGATCGAAATGACGCTGGGACTAGCAATTGGTGCCATAACATTCACGGGCTCAATTATCGCCTTTGGCAAACTACAGGGGATAATCTCCGGGGCTCCCCTGACTTTTAAAGGTCAACATTTTTTTAATGCAATACTGGGCATTTCTATCTTTGGGTTAATAATCTTGATAGTGCTCGACCAGAATGAGGCAATATTTTGGTCGATTCTCGCACTATCGTTTTTGATTGGAATTTTAATCATTATACCAATCGGCGGGGCAGACATGCCGGTTGTCATATCGATGTTGAACTCTTATTCAGGTTGGGCAGCCTGCGGAATAGGGTTCACATTAGGTAACAGTTTACTAATTATAACTGGCGCATTAGTTGGATCTTCGGGTGCCATTCTATCATACATTATGTGCAAAGGAATGAACCGCTCCTTCTTCAGCGTCATACTTGGAGGCTTCGGTGTTGAAAGTGATTTGACCGATGTACAGCAAGGCAGCGATAAAGCAATAAAGTCAGGCAGCGCTGAAGATGCTGCCTTCATAATGGAGAACGCATCATCCGTTATAATTGTTCCTGGATACGGAATGGCGGTAGCCCAAGCGCAGCACGCACTGCGAGAAATGGGAGATATACTGAAGGAAAAAGGCGTGAACGTCCGATATGCGATTCATCCGGTAGCGGGACGAATGCCAGGTCATATGAATGTACTCCTCGCAGAAGCTAACGTTCCATATGAACAAGTGTTAGAACTTGACGAGATAAACCGAGATTTCTCACAAACTGATGTCGCATTCGTCATTGGGGCAAATGATGTGACTAATCCAGCCGCAAAAACTGATACCTCAAGCCCAATTTATGGAATGCCTATACTCGATGTTGAAAATGCACAAACAGTGCTCTTTATAAAAAGATCTATGGCATCCGGTTATGCAGGTGTAGATAATGAGCTTTTTTTTCGTGACAATACAATGATGCTTTTCTCTGATGCAAAAAAAATGTGCGACGAAATCGTTCAAGCTTTAAATTAATGTTCTCTCGATGATCGAAATGGCCCACTTTCTATTGCTCTATTATTTCTAATTGTTCTTCCGTTGTATCAAACGTGATGCTTTTAGATATGGCGGATACTCTTGGTGGCACTTTCCAAATCAGCATATCGAAAGCGTCGCAATTACCGCATAACGCCGACCATTCTTCACTTGTGGCGCCGCAGGACTTACATGTCCAGTTATGATCAGTTTTAGCAGTGATGGACATTTCAAACCATCGTCTAGCTTCCTTCTCGTCATTTTTCTCTTGCTGTTCGAGGCGAGCCATAAGACGGCACCCATGGCTTGTGATATCGTCTTGGGATATTTCGTCTAGGTTCTTGCGAGCCTCACCCCACAACTCAGCATCTAATGCTATTTCAGCTAATATTAATTGCCCTTGCAGCGAATTTGCACATTTTACCATAACTTTTTGTAGCCTTTGAAATCTTTGAAGTGATGTTTCATCAGGCCATAACTTCAGATAGCTTATTATAAGCTCCCTATGAGGATTGGAAGATATTATGTCCTCGAGCGATCGTATAATTTTACGTTCCTTTGCGGGTTTTTCAATGAGTTTAGTTCGAAGTATAGCCGCTGGAATAAAGTTTTTATCGTCTTTCAATGCGTTATCAGCATATTGACTTGCTTCGAGAATCATATCTTTACTTTTAAAGGCAAGCGCCCTCGCTGTATAAATGGCCACTCGTGGACCTGCGGCCACTTTCTCTGTCTTTACTTTACGACGCACCGCATCTGTCAGTGTGTTTTGTGCGTTTTCCCAGTCTGCTGCCTTGGTTTGAAGATCAAATAAAGTCTCGCAAACAAATACTGAATCAGGCCGTTTTTTATATGCTTTCTTAGTGAGCTCGAGCAATCGTATGGAATCTTGATTCGCCATTGCTTGTCGCATCAATCCTAATAAGCCAACAAACTCAGTTTCATGGTCTTCACTGAGAGCATTAAAATAATTTACCGCTGCGGCCTCATCTCCATTTAAGATTGCTGTTTGGGCAGATAATAACCGGGTAACAGATGGATCATTCAAAAGTTTATTGGCTTTCCTAGACATCCTGACAGCCTCATCCTTGTCTCCCGCCGCCACGGCAGCCATCCCAAGTGTCAAAGCTTTGTAACCCTCGAATTGATGACGATTTTTTCTTCGATCGAGAAATGTCTTCGGAGCGGTTAGAAGCATATTGAAAACATAGTAGATGAACCAAAGACCAAAAAATATTAAAGCAATAACTATAAGAAAAACGCTGAAATGCGTTTCTATCTCATATTTAAGCCAGTTTATTTTTATTTCTCCAGGGTTATCGCTTAACCAAACTGCAAAACCGACCAGCACAATGAGTTGAGTAATAAAAAAGACAATACGGAGCATTATCAGTTACTCACTTTTAAATAACTTTGCGAGGACTAGACCTTCGAGTTTAGGAACTATTGTTTCCAGAATTGATAGGCCCTCTGCTTCTTTTAACCAGCCCCTCAATTCACCCGATAGAGTTGGTTCTAATTTCTTTAAATATTCAATCGCCAACTTCAAATTACCAAATCGCAACGCTTCGATTGCAGCATCAATGGCTATTGGGATGGATTTAGAGTCTGAACTCTCTATTTTCCGAATTTTTACTAATGACTTTATCTGAGATAATACCCCGCTAAGTATTTCATTCCTTTTCATCCCTTCATGCCTTGATTGATTATCTTTTATGAGCTCTAACTTTTTAAGTAATGAGGATAAATTCGGAATCCCTGTTGCAGCGTATTTTTCCAACCGTTTGACGTATTCTTCTATCTCTAACTTTCCAATCGAGTTCAGACGGAGAGACTCGAGTTGAATAGTAAATGGTCGCTCTTGTCTGATGGTCGTTAGCAGATGCCCCAAACTGAATACGATCACAGGACTTTGCAGAGTTTTGTCTCTCTCATTTATTTCTCGTCTGTCAAGACTTTCTATCTTGGAAACGAGCTTATCAGTTACTAAAGATACATTTTTCTCCTGTTGGCGTAACACCCGTTGAATTTTGTTAATGGCAGCTAACCTAGTATTTTCTTCTCTCTCCAGACTAGCTACACGATCAGTCAATGTTGCCAAAATTTCCTCTAAGCGTCTCTGGTTTTGAAGTATTTGTTCTAAATCATTAGAAGTCTTTGGACTGACTGAAGAGCCCGCATTAGTATTTACGTTATCTACACTTCGAAATCTTTCATTCAGAGTCTCGAGCTTTCTCTGAAGAATGGTTATCTTTTCTTCTAAATTAGAAACATTATTGTTAAATACATTGGTTTTGGATGCATAAGCCTTGGGTTGAGCATTTTCCGCACTATCAATATTTTTTAATATTGAACTATCGGCGGGCTTTTCTTCTGTTGTGGGAAGTGAGTTCACGCCAGTATTCCAAGTTTTCTCAAATTTATTGAGGATACTATTGGTATCAAAGCTCGGGTTCACGATAACATATATCAAACCCAAAATGATGATAAAAGTTAATAATCCGTATCTCCAGAATTTAGACTTAAATTTGGTCACACTGGGCCTCGCTTTTTCATCCGATATTTTGCCACCAGGTTCTTTTGGGAACTTTACATCTTTTGGAGCTTTTTCTTGCTTGCTATCACTTGTCATAAATAGATCGCCATCGCTCGATTAAAATAATTAATAATACGTCAGTAATTAGTATTACTTTTTCCTCAAAAGCGCTAACATTTCCGCATTGTCGGGCTTGTGCGCAATAAGGACCTTTTTCCATTTTAATTCTTTTAATTCATCAGCAACAGCCAAGCTTATACAATATACTTTTAGGTCTGGTGCAACTGCCGTAAGCTTGGTACGCTTAATATTATCGATGAATATTCTAGCTGATCTGGGTGAGTATAAAAAAACCCCCGTAATTTCTTTTTTTTCGAGCGATTTGAGCATGTCTACATTAAAAGATTTTATTTGTTTGGCTTCGTAGATGACACTTACATCGACCTCAAAATCTAAGTATTCAAGCTCCTTTTTGATGTTATGTCTTACATGCTGGCCACTTAAATAAACTATTGGACCCTCTGACGGATTTAAGTTTTCCGCAGTTATTTTTATTAGATCAGACACATCACCCGATGCGGAAATGACATTTGAAAAGCCAAGATTTGCAATAAACCTCGAAGTCTCATCACCCACGCAGTAAATTGGCAATGACTTTTTAATAGCTACGTCACAAAGGCCAAATGCTGCATTCTTACTTGTTATCAGGACAGATTGATATTTTTCATAGTCAATCTCTTTGTTCCTTTTTCTATGAATTTCAAGTAATGGCGATATTACAGAATTTATATTCAACTCTTTTAGATCGTTTGCAATCCTTTGAGAATCTTCAATTGGCCTGGTTAGTAGAATCTTCATTTCATATTTAACGCACCAAGTCTGAACCGGCTTTAGCCTTAAGGCGTTCCCCAACTTTACGACCGACAGCAACCGCATCCAATCTTGAGCCACTCTCTTTCACTTTATATAATCTTTCCCCATCTGGAGAAACGACATAGCCAATCAAGTTTAATTCGCTATCGTTACTAAATTGAGCATAGCCTGCTATTGGCGTCTGACAAGAACCATCAAGTGTTTTTAACATCGACCGTTCAGCCTCTACGCGTATCTCGCTATCTCTATGGTTTATGGCCTCTAACCATTCCCACAATTGATTGTCCAACTTATTTCTTGGCATCCTACATTGGGCACCAATAGCCCCCTGAGCTACAGCTGGGGGCATTTCATCTAAAGACATTATTTTTGTAATCCTGGACTCAAGGCCAAGTCTTTTTAATCCAGCCACGGCTAAAAATGTAGCATCAACATCTCCACGATCCAATTTAGATAGCCTGGTATCAACATTCCCTCGGAAAAGAGTAATTGTAAGATCAGGGCGTTTATTTTTTAAAAGCGCTGCCCGTCTAACTGAAGATGTACCAACGATACTCCCATAAGATAATTCATCTATATTTTGAGCTTTATTAGAAATAAAAGCATCATTAATCTCTTCTCTTGGTAGAATACACGCTAGGCCTGTTCCCTTAGTCAGATCGGTCTCTACATCTTTCATAGAATGCAGTGCTAAATCTATCTCTTTGTTTAGCAAGGCTTCTTCGATTTCTTTCATAAAAAGTCCTTTGCCACCTATTTCTGCAAGAGGACGGTCCTGTACGTTATCGCCAGTCGTTTTGATTACCACCACTTCAATAGCACTCGATTCCATTAAATCCTCGTGAGCCGATTTGAGATAGTTTTGCAACTCTCGCGCTTGAGCGATTGCAAGCTTTGATCCCCTCGTTCCTATACGTATGCGAGAATTAATATTATTATATTCCATACGGGAATTGTGTAGACTGGAATGTGGGATAAAGAAAGAAGGAATGTGACTATTAACGAGAATAAATCGATAAATCCGCTTTGGGATAAAAAAGAATATATTGTCCTTGGGCTTGAATCAAGTTGTGACGAGACTGCTGCTTCAGTTGTTAGAAACGATTCAAAAATTCTTTCTAATGTCATATCATCACAATTCGAGACGCATCGACCCTACGGCGGCGTCGTTCCAGAACTAGCAGCCAGAGCTCACGTGGATAAAATTGACCAGATTGTAGAAGAAGCAATGAGGTCTGCCCAAATTACCTATAGCGACTTGTCAGCTATTGCTGCTACGGGGGGGCCAGGTTTAATTGGCGGTGTTCTTGTAGGCACCACTTTTGGTAAAGCTTTAGCCTTCGCCAATAATCTACCCTTCATAGCTGTAAACCATCTAGAAGGACACGCCCTGACCCCGCGCCTAACGCATCATATAAACTTTCCTTATTTATTACTTCTAGCTTCTGGTGGACATTGTCAACTTTTGACAGTGAAAGGGGTTGGGGAATACGAACTATTAGGTTCTACTATTGACGATGCTATTGGCGAGGCCTTCGATAAGACTGCAAAATTG
>PAQA01000045.1 GCA_002709155.1 Rhodospirillaceae bacterium | reverse complement strand
ACCACCACTCATATTGCCATCAGAAAAAGGTGAAGAAAATAGTTTAGTATTTATCGTACTAATTTGTTCTCTCGTTAAAAGATCAGTTATCACAGCTACCATAGCCATTTCTCTCAAACGTTTTTATAGAATTGATAAAAGCATATGACAAAACCAATAGAATAGCGACTTTATTAGTCGGCATCTATTTATATTGCTCAAGTTACGGCGCCGATTAAATTAGTAAGTAGATAGTAAATTAAATCCCGTGGTTTTGAAACAGGCATAACTATTGCATCAATATCTTTGTGAGTTAACTGGAGTGGGAAGTGCGATAGAATTATGTCATTAAAAGCAGCGTTAAAAGCAGGCCTTGAGGCCTTAGAAGAAAATAATAATTTCCAGAAAAAAACCGGCTTAGACCCATCTGTAAGTCCTAAAACGTTAAGACCGTCTTTAATGCAAAAAGGTCAGAAGGGTGCGAGTCTTGAAGCCAAAAAGTCTAAAATTTCGGAAAATTTCTCTGATTCATTGCCCATCCCGGAATTAACCTCACCTTCTGTCAAAAGGGCCGCGAATCTGAATCGACGTGTAAAGATTCAAATGGAACAAAAAGCGGATAGACACTCCAATGAATTAGCCATCAAGAAACCTGGGAACGAAAGTTCACATGAGGGAACTGTTAACGGGCGACAGTATGTTGTCGAGTTGGATAGATTTTTGAATAGCCAAAATAATAACTTAACACAAGGCGTTGTGCTAGATGTCTCTAGTCATGAGATTGAACAGGTCATTAAGTTATCGGCAAGAGTTCGTGGTCGTTACATAGCTAAGGTTTTAGATATTGGGCGCTCAGAGACGGGAGGATTAAAAGAGTCAGAATTATTGGAATTACGCAGACATAGGCAGTCGTGTGAGGAACTCTCCCTCGGGATTGATATTCTCAAAGAAGCAATTTCCGTGGGCGATATTTCTGTGACTGGCCGCGTTAAGGGATAACGTATTAAAAATAGATCGAATTAAGAAAATAATCGAGACTCAAAATATTCAGTCTTTAGATATATCGTCGTCCGTGTCATAACTAGGTTATCTTCATTTTATAGATTTCCTTTTGCACAATGAAGGCTGGAAAGATAATGCGACTTGACGATGACCTAATTGCCTCTTTTAAGGAATTTGGGGCGGTTCTACTGCCAAAGGTTATCTCAGAAGGTTGGGTGAAAAAATTGCGTGAAGGCGTAGAATATAATATTTCTACTCCTGGAAAATACACTCGCAATTACACTGATAAAACCTCCCCGGGTGGGTTTTTTGGCGATTATTGTAATTGGAATCGTATACCAGAATATAAATCGTTCTTTTTTGAATCACCGGCTGCAGATTTAGCCTCACAATTGATGGGTTCTTCAAAAGTAAACCTCTTCCATGAGCATGTTCTTGTCAAAGAACCTGGTACACAAGAGCGAACACCATGGCATCATGATCAACCGTATTATTGCGTAAATGGAAAAGATACGTGTTCTTTATGGATCCCTCTCGATCCGGTTCCAAAAGAAACTTGCGTTCAGTTTATAGCAAAGTCTCATAAATGGGGTAGATGGTTCACTCCTACTAAGTTTGTGGGGATTGAGTATGCCACCAAAGACGAAGGGTTTGAACCAATGCCAGACATTGACTCGGAGATCGATCGTTATGAACTATTGTCATGGGACCTGGCGCCAGGCGATTGTATCGCATTCAATTTCCTCACAGTTCATGGTGCTCCGGGGAATATATCGAAAGTGTCAAGACGAAGAGCTTTTGCCGCTCGATTTACGGGCGACGATGCAAGGTTTGTAAGAAGAAGCGGAGAAATGTCACCGCCATTCCCTGAAGTATCTCTTAAACCTGGTGATAAATTAGATTGTGAGACGTTCCCTGTTCTTTTGCAGGGGGAGTATGAACGCTGATTAATAGCTAATTTTAGCTATCCGATTTTACAGTTAGACGTAAACGTGCCTTGGAAACTTCTCAGTTTAATAATTACTGGTAATTTAATTCTGTAATTAATTCTATAAAGATTGAATATGAAAATTTATCTCTTGTTAAAGCGGATAATTAATAAGCCTCTGCCAAATCTGACAAAAATCATGATGATAATGGGCTTTTTCCTGACCCTAGTGCAGGTAAATCGTGTAGGTGGCAGTGTAGTAGCTAACGCATTATCAAGTATCCATCAATTAACACCAGCTGAGATTGGTGTTGTCATTGGTGTTATGTTTCTTTCTTCGGCGTTGGTGCAAATTCCTTTTGGAATTATGCTAGATCGATTCGGTGCCCGACGAATGATAGTTGGCTGGAGTTCGGTTGCAATAATTGGAACGGTTATCTTTGGGTTAGCTGAGACATCATCAGGATTAACAGTTGGCCGAACCTTGATAGGTATTGGTCATGGGGCGTCGATCACAGGAGTTTATTTAGTGGCTCTTGCATGGGCCAGTCCTGAACGTGTGGCCAGTGTAGCTGCGACTACTATTGCCGTTGCAGGGGCATTGGGGGGGATGATAGGCACCGCTCCTTTAGCAGCATCAATTCAATATGTCGGCTTTACTGGCACATTTTTGTACTTGGCAGTAGTCTCTTTATTATCAAGTGTTTTGATTTGGTTTTTTGTTGATGATAGACCCCCAGGAACCAGAATAGAAAATACGAAGGAGAATTCCAAAACGGCTATTCTTGGCTTGCTCGAAGTAATAAAGGATAGAAATTTGTGGCCCATATTTGCAATGGCTCTTTGTTTCTCTGTTCCGTTTGCAACTATAGGTGGTTTGTGGGTTGGTCCTTTTCTGCGGGATATCCATGGATTGAACCCCACTAGCGCGGGTTCTATAATATTTTTAATGGTTCTTTGCGTTAACCTTGGTACATACATATATGGACCACTAGATCGTGTCTTTAATACAAGAAAATGGGTGGTTTTGACAGGCGTGAGCCTTATGATAGTGAATCTTTTAGGGCTTGCTATTTTCCCGACAACTCACATAGCGTTCATTATCGTCATGCTTTGTGTTTTCTCCATCTCATCTCCAATATTTGTAACATTGGCCGGCCACTGCCGTGGCTATGTGCCGGAGAATTATGCAGGAAGGGCACTAACATTTGTGAATTTTTTGGGGGTTGGTTTTATTTTTGTATTACAGAGCCTAACAGGCTCGTTAGTTGAGATCTTTTTAGTTAATGAACATTCTATACTATCGGGATATCGGTTAGTCTTCGGGATTGTTGCAACAGTATTATTCATTTCAGGAACCCTTTATTTGTTTAGTCGTGACGTGAAACCATTCCCAAACAAATGAGCACTCAACGTTTGTCTCTTGCTTGTGCAATTAGCTCTAGTAATTGATTTTTTGTTAATGCGCCAGGCGAAATGGTGTTATTAATTATGAAAGCAGGAGTTCCTCTGATCATAAGGCGTTTGCCCAACTCTCTCGTTCGTGTCAGATGGTTTAAGATTTTCGGGTCCATCATATCCTCTTGCAGCTGTTCTGTGTCCAGGCCTACCTCTTTCGCGATTTGAAAGACAGCTTTTTCAGATAATCGTCCTTTTAACTGCATAAAAGCAGCGTGCATCTCTGCATATTTCTTCTGTTTTTTTGCCGCCAGAGCCACCTGTGCCGCCAGTGTCGAGACAGGCCCTAATATTGGGTATTCTTTAAGGACTATCTTTACATCATGCTGAGCCTTGGAGATATCCAGGAGAATTTTTAACATCCTTTTACAATAACCGCATTGATAGTCAAAAAATTCTGTCACTATAATTTTCCCACTTAGGTTTCCTAAAATAGGATCATCTATATCCCTCTCAATAAATTTCTCATTGAGTTTCAGTTGGGTGCGCTGTTCTTTTTCTTTCTGAATTTTTTCTTGCTCTTGGATATCCTCTAGCGCTTCTAATATGATTTCTGGATTACGCTTGATATATTGGCGAACAAGCTTTGATATTTCCGCCTTTTCCGCTGGAGTGAAAGTATCGGTAGATTGAGCTTCCAACGCGGAGGAACTCGTTAGAAAGAGGAAAATAAAACATAGAATAGTGGTTATGATAGAATTGAGATTTGATATTGATTGGTGCTTTTTATGTCGAAAAGTCATTTGTAGGCTTATCCAATAACAAGTTTAACGTTGGTTTTTTTTGGTTTTTTTAGACGTATTAATTATGTCCAGTAATCTTTGATAAGCAGGCGTATTTTCTTTTAAAACCTTTTTTGCTCGGTTCGCATGTAAAGTAGCTTTATGCATGTTGTTTTGTAGTAAAGCTAGTTCGGCCAGAGATAAATTTGCCATCGCTATATTGCCATTACGTCCCTGAGCAACGGCCAAATTATGCCAAGAAAGAGCTGACTTGGGGAGAGCCTGGGCGGCTATTTTTGCATTCTTAAGAGCTGAACTGATCGTCTCTGGTGAATTTATTGCTAATTCAACCCGAGTAAGTTGTTGCCTAATTAATGGGATGTCCCCTTTTATGGAAAGAGCTTTTTGATAGGCCGAGCGCGCTTTTCTTGGCTTTGCGAATTCAAAAAAAAACTGTCCTTTGAGCTCCCAAAGATAAGGATCCATTGGTGTAGTGGCTATTAGCTCATCGAGAAGTGTTTGTGCTTTGTTGCTTTCTGCATTTTTATGATGCGCTATCGCGAATGCATATTTTGATAGGTAGCTGTTCTCTGATTTTTTATACCGCAAGAATGTCTCTGAGGGTGGTCTTAGAAAGCTGAATAACTTCGCAATCATTTTTTCGTGTCGCTCTATAAGCCCATGAGTGGTTCTCTTTTTTGTATCGTTTGCAACAGAGGTGCGGTTTTCAAAAAATTTTATTCTATCTTTGGTTAGAGGATGTGTTCTTAGATAAGTGGGTATAGTATCCGACGAAACTGCCTCCTTTTCTTTTAGCATTCGCAAGAAATCTAAAAGACCGCCTGGGCCCTCTCGAATAGCTATTAGGTATCTCGCAGCAGCTTGATCTGCTGCGGCTTCCTGTCCTCTGGTATGTCTCAAAAAGGTTTTCTGTGCTAAGCTCCCAGCACCGTGAACTAATGTCGGCGCTGCCTGAGGCTGTCCTGAAGCGATAGCTGCGGCTAAACCTAAAATTGAGCCAAGACTAGCAACATTTGAAGCGTTTCGATAAGCCTGAGACATACGAGTTAGGTGACCGCCTGCTATATGTCCAATTTCGTGCGCAAGCACACCTCTTAGTTGTTGAGAGGTTTTCGTACTCATTAAAAGTCCGGTATGCAGAAATATATTTTTTCCGCCAGCAACAAATGCATTCAAAGCGTCGTCCTGTAGTATGTGAAGTTTGACGTCTTCCAAATCAACTTTGGCAACGCTCAGAATTGGATTAGCGAGCTCTGTGAGATATTGATGAATTTCGGCATCGATTATTATTCTTTTGTTCTTGGCGAATGCTGGTCCTGAAATCAGAAAGGAAAAAGATAAAAAACCTAATGTAATAAGATTGAACACTACTAATAACCGCACTCGTCACTCCATATCAAAGTTGCATATGCCAATTAAACTTTTGATGAATGGTCATTCAGACTGACTTCGGCAATCATAGTGTATGAAAAGCAAAGTATCGTATCATTCCATCCATTCAAATCTTTAATCAATCACGAAACGGGTTTATCGAATCGTGTATTTAGCATCCATTATACTAGTATAACGCTGGTTTCGATTTAAGTAGACCAATTTCTGGTTAAAGATTAAGAATGTTGATCTCCATTTGGTAATCTTAAGAATTATTTTAAAGGAATAGAAAGAAAATGGTTTTGAAAGTTGCCGATAGAGGCAAGATGCCTCCCTTTATTGTTATGGACGTTATGCAAGCAGCCTCGTTAAGAGAGTCCAAAGGTGGCGATGTTCTGCATCTAGAGGTTGGCCAACCATCTACAAAGGCCCCATCAAAAGTCATAGCTGCAGCTAAGACGGCTTTAGAGAACGATAAGTTAGGGTATACCCCAGCTCTTGGGTTGTTAAAGTTAAGAGCCGACATAGCTAAACATTACAAAGACTGGTACGACGTAGATGTACCTTTGGAACGGATTGTCGCTACCAAAGGGTCCTCGGCGGCTTTTATCTTAAGTTTCATGGCTGCTTTTGATCCGGGAGATAGGGTTGTCATGGCGTCACCAGGTTATCCAGCCTATAGGAATATATTAAAATCTTTAGGGATCACACCTATATCAATCCTTACTGAATTAAAGCATCGTTTTCAACCAACAGTTGCCCTGCTTGAAGAGTTAGGACAGCCAATTGATGGTCTTATTATAGCAAGCCCATCGAACCCGGCAGGGACGATGATCGGTTATCAGCAAATGCAGGAATTATCTAATTATTGTAAGAAAAAGGAAATTAGGCTTATTTCCGATGAAATTTATCATGGTGTAAATTATGAGCAAAAACCTGTTTCAGCCCTAGAAACCCATCCGGAATCGCTAGTTATCAATAGTTTCTCTAAATATTTTTCTATGACGGGTTGGCGCTTAGGATGGATGATAGTGCCCGAAGACTTAGCACGATCCGTTGAATGTCTTGCTCAAAATATGTTTATTTCCCCTCCTACTTTGTCCCAAATAGCGGCAAGTGCGGCTTTTGATAGTTATGAAGAGGCAGAAGACAACGTCAAACGTTATGCGATAAACCGATCAATTCTAATGAATGAATTACCTTCAAGCGGATTAGACAAATTAGCACCTGCCGATGGAGCTTTCTATATTTATGCCGATATTGCTCATTTTACAAATGACAGTGCGGGATTTTGTAAAAGAATGCTTGAGGAGGTAGGAGTAGCTTGCACCCCTGGCCTAGATTTTGATCCCGATAGGGGAGACTCAACTCTGAGGTTATCTTTTTCTGGGGCGGAACACGATGTGATTGACGCCTGTAAAAGAATAAAAGCTTGGTTAAAAAAATAATATTAGCAACTATCCACTAACCCGCAATCATATCATTGAATCAAGCGATTCCACCAACCGCGTCTCGGAGCCACCTTTTCCTTGGCGCTATTGGCAGGTTCCTCTGGCGTTGTTTCATCTTGTGTCGACCCTGAACCTTTTTTATTTGTGTCAATTAATTTTGGGTTGGTTGCGTCTTGTGAGGCAGATTTTCTTCTTTTGCGAGTAGGTTTGGCAGTATCTTTTTCAACTAACTTTTGATCGTCTGTTTTTTTTCTAGGCCGTCTTCTCGGTTTTAATTCTGGGCTCGCGTCTTTCGTCGCAGGAGAAGTCGATAAATTTCTAGCGCCATCGATATCTATTTCACTCCCCTTACTTATATTTTCTGATGAGATTACAACTTCTGCGGAAGCGACTTGAGACGGTTGAGAACTGTCTTCATGCTCTTCTTGTTGCGAAGTTTCTGCGTCTGTGATTTTTCTTGTTCTCCTGCGCCCGCCCCTTTTTCCTCGACGTCTACGTCTTCTTGTACTGTCATCTTCATCCGTATCATTCGTTTGTAAACTGTCATTAGAGTTTTCGGAGGAAACCATATCCTGCGCGTCTGAAATATTATCCTCGGTTGCGGTTATATTTTTTCTTTTATTAGTCCTACGTCTTCGTTGTTTGGGTTTTGGCGTTGAGGACTCTATCTCGTCAGCTTTAGTTACCTCATCATTTGAATGACCAAACTCCTCACGGGTTGTTTCAGTGATATCAATGATATCCTTGACTTTATCTTCTTCTGTCTTTTTTATGGTTCTTTCGATATTATGTTCAGCACCTAAAAACTTATCATTGGGTTCTAAAATTATCTTAAATGCATAGCGTTGTTCCATGGCATCAAGAGTGTCTCTTTTCCGGTTTAGAATGTAGAACCCCACTTCTGAGGTGAGTTGGATTAAAATTTCCTTGGCTTCTTGCTTTAATCCTTCCTGTTCGATGTTTCTGAGAACTTGCAGGGCGGCAGAGTCGATTGATCTTCTCAATCCACTTCCCGCACAATGAGGACACGGTTGAGTACTTGATTCTGTGACACTGGGCCTAAGTCGTTGTCGGGATAGTTCCATCAATCCAAATTGACTTATGCGACCCAATTGAATACGCGCTCTGTCGGACTTAATTACGTCTTTCATTTTACGTTCTATAGCGTGCTGATTTCTAGATTCATACATATCTATAAAATCGATAACTACCAGCCCGGCCAGATCACGGAGACGCAACTGACGGGCTACCTCTTCGGCAGCCTCAAGATTTGTTTTGAGAGCGGTTTCCTCTATATTTCGTTCTCTTGTTGATTTCCCCGAGTTCACGTCAACGGCAACTAGCGCCTCAGTTTGATTTAAGACTAGGTACCCACCAGATTTTAGCTGCACTATTGGCTCGTATAAGGAGTCTAATTGGTTTTCTATTTGGAACCGACTAAATAAAGGGATGCCGCCGGATGAGAACATTTGGACGCGTCGAGCATGACTAGGCATTAACGTCTTCATAAAAGATTTAGCAAGTCGATATCCAGTATCACCCTCGACTAAAATCTCATCGATGTCTCGTGTATAAAGATCTCGGATAGAGCGCTTTATCAGGTTACCTTCTTCATGAACAAGGTACGGTGCAGTTGATACTAATGTCGCTTCGCGTATTTCATCCCACAGTCGGATTAGATACTCATAATCGCGTTTTATTTCAGTTTTAGTCCTTTGGCTGCCGGCAGTCCTAACGATTACAGCCATTCCCTCTGGAACGCTGAGACCTTCCACAACGCTCTTAAGCCGTTTGCGATCCAGTGCGCTGATTATTTTACGACTAACACCACCACCCCTTGGTGTATTAGGCATTAAAACGCAGTAACGTCCAGCTAGGGATAGAAACGTCGTCAAAGCCGCTCCCTTATTCCCGCGCTCTTCCTTGACAACTTGAACAAGCATTATTTGTCGTCTTGCTATTACTTCTTGAATTTTATATCGCCGTTTTTTAGCAACGGATGGCCGTTCTTCAGTTTTCGGGTTTTCCGTTAAAGAATCGATGTCAGTTACTGTTTCTATATTGCCATCATCAGTACCGCCGTCCGAATCTAAATTTGCATCATCATCTTTTTCTGCTTCTATATCTTCTTCATCGAAATCAGAGTTATCGGGCTGCTCCGCTAATAGCGCTTCCCGATCTTCCATGGGAATACGGTAATAATCAGGATGTATTTCGCTAAAAGCGAGAAAACCATGCCTGTTTCCACCGTATTCCACGAATGCAGCTTGAAGTGATGGCTCAACTCTAGTTACTTGCGCTAAGTAGATATTGCCTTTTAACGGGCGGCGGCTTGCGACTTCAAAATCAAAGTCCTCAACACGGTTCCCACTTGTCATAACTACCCGAATTTCTTCGGTTTGGGTAGCATCTATAAGCATACGCTTTGTCATTGAAATAAAACTCCGATAATCCCGGAACCCAAGCATTAGTCATTTTATTTGACTTAATACGGGCGCGATTTTCTTTTAGCTGCCCTCGGTTTTCCGCTTTGGTTCTAAGTGATAATAATAAAGATAAGAAAAGGTCTATTTTACTTGATATAAACAATATTTTGGGCGAATTGGCGCGACATGTATTAAAAATAAACCTTGCGATTTTTTTCCTAAAACTGGCGGCGAGTCCTTGATCATGATACGTATCAGATAGGATCAGCCATTCTAAATAACAGTCGGTTGCGCGCTTCACGTAAAAGTCCTTAATAACAAGACCGGAAAATAACCTTCGTAATCCGGCATTTACTCGATCTCTCGAGGCATCTGCTTATTGTAAATATTTACAAATTTCATTCTACCGAGTTAATAATACTGATTAAAGACTATTGTAACAATGTTTAGTTATAACATTTTTGCTTTTGGGTTATTTTTTTGGCATTATCGAGTTGTAAATTACAGACTGAGCCGATCTTTCATAATTATAAATACTTTTTTAACGAATTTGCTGTAAATAAATTATTTTCCCTGTGAGTCGATAATACTTTAATGATAGAATTAAGCTAATGGGTCTCTGGAAATCAATCGTTCATTTTTCATTGCTTTTGATTTTAGTGCCGATTCTTAGCTTCAATCAAATTTATTCTTCATGGGCACAAGAATCTTCAGTAACTAAAATTATTAATATAAGACTCGGCGCCCATATGGATAAAACCCGTCTAGTTTTGGATTTGACCAGAGAAACTCAGTTTAGAGCCTTTTATTTAGCAGATCCTTACAGATTAGTCCTAGACCTACCAAAAATTGATTTCGAGGTAAAAGCGTCTGGCTTGAAAAAGGCTGTGGGGGGTGTAAGCGGATACCGTTTTGGCTTATTCGACAACGAAACTTCACGCATAGTAATCGATCTGGTATCACCAATGATTATTAAAAAATCTTTTCATCTGAGGTCAAACGTTAAGGGGTTAACTCGGCTAGTCATTGACTTGAAAACGACGAGCAGAAGCAAATTTCAAAAAGAGGCGACTAATACTATCAAGAATACTCGTCAAAAACTATCCTCTTCTGCCAGTTTAAAGAAAAAAGCATCTTCGCTGTCTCCTTCAATGAAAATAGGGAATCAAAAATTAATCATAATTGATCCAGGCCACGGTGGTGTTGATCCAGGAGCTATTGGCCATGCGGGGACTTATGAGAAGCATGTGGTTCTTTCCGCGGCCAAGGTGTTCAAACAAATTATTGAAAAGGATCCTGCCTACAGGGTAATTTTAACCAGAACAAAAGATCAATTCTTAACACTGAGGAATAGAATATCCCGTTCAAAATTGTCAGGTGCGGACTTATTTATATCTATACATGCGGATTCGATTGCAAATAATTCTGTGCGAGGTGCAACAATTTATACTCTCTCTGAGACAGCGTCTGATAAAGAAGCAGCTCAATTGGCCGAAAGGGAAAATAAAGCTGATATCATTTCTGGAGTAGATTTAAGTGACGAAACAGAAGAAGTTACAAATATATTGATAGATTTAGCCCAAAGAGAAACTATGAACCAGGCGGCTAAATTTGCTGGAATACTGGTGCCTGAATTGTTGAAAGTGATAAAAACACACAAAAGACCTCATAAATTCGCTGGATTTGCAGTCTTAAAAGCGCCAGATGTTCCATCTATATTGCTTGAAATGGGCTACCTTTCTAATGTAAATGATGAACGGCTACTTAAACAAGATAGTTTCGTGAGGAAGATAGCCAAATCAGTGAAGATAGGGTTAGATAAATACTTTGCATCAGTTCCGTAAAATTTTTGGAAGTTAATAATAAGTTTCTATATTTTATCTTAGGAAGCACGCAGGCTTTGCGGGGGATCATTGTGAGTTTGAGGTTCTTAAAGTGCGTTGGTTAATATATGGGGTATCTTGTTTTTTGGTTCTTTCCTCTGCAGTGGCAGTTGGCGTTGTGTTTTTGTTATATTCATATGGAAAAGGATTACCAGAATATGGGCAACTCGCCCATTATAAACCTCCTGTTGTGACCCGAGTGCATGGTGGCGATGGTCGCTTATTAACAGAATACGCCACGGAAAGAAGGGTTTTTGTGCCGGTTGAGGCGATTCCAAAACTAATAATAAAAGCCTTTTTATCCTCGGAAGATAAAAATTTTTATAGCCACAAAGGTATTGATTTTAAATCCCTTTTTAGTGCAGCTGTAGATAACTTACTCAACTTTAACTCAAATAAGCGGCCAAGAGGGGCTTCGACTATAACACAACAAGTGGCAAAAAACTTTTTACTCACAAACGAAGTTTCGATTGAAAGAAAAATTAAAGAAGCCATTTTAGCTTTCAGAATAGAAAAAGCACTGAGCAAAAATCGAATACTAGAGTTGTATTTGAATGAAATTTATCTTGGTTTCGGTTCTTATGGTGTTGCCGCAGCTGCTTTGAACTATTTTGATAAATCACTCAATGAACTTAGCGTGGCAGAAGCCGCGTATTTAGCAGCGCTCCCAAAGGGCCCTAGCAATTATCACCCTGTCCGGAACCGGAATGCGGCGATTTCAAGGAGAAATTGGGTGATAAACCAAATGCATAAGAATGGGTTTATATCTGATAACCTTATGCGCAGTGAGCAATCAATCCCCCTAGGTATTAAGCCTCGTTCGGCAACTGAGTTTGTGAATGCTCCGTACTTTTCTGAAGAAATTCGGCGACAACTGATGGCTCGTTTTGGGGCAGATCGTGTTTACGGAGGGGGGTTGTCAGTTCGAACATCCGTTGATCCAGATTTTCAACTTATAGCAGAAAAGGCACTTCAACATGGCCTTATGAAATATGACAAAAGGCACGGGTGGAGGGGGCCTATAAAGTCTATCTCTCTGGGAAGTGGATGGGATAAAGAATTGCGATCACTTGGGCAGATAAAGGGGGCACTTGATTCCTGGCGGCTTGCTGTTGTTTTAAAAGTTACAAATATCCAGGCTAAAATCGGATTTGAAAATGGTGAGATAGGTAGCATTAACAGAAAAGATCTATTGTGGGCTAGAGAATGGAGACCTGAGCAACGCATAGGAAAAAAAATAACTAGTGTACTGCAGGTTCTTTCTGAGGGAGATGTTGTATTTACAGAAACTTTGGATGAAGAAATGAATACCCATACGCTACAACAGATCCCGGATGTAAATGGCGCTGCTATAGCTCTCGATCCTCATACGGGCAGAGTATTGGCTATGGTTGGTGGTTGGAGTTATGAGAAATCAGAATTTAACAGAGCAACCCAGGCTTTTAGGCAACCTGGTTCTGCGTTCAAGCCCTTTGTTTACATAGCCGCCTTGGAAAACGGTTTTAATCCGGCCACGCGTATCTTAGATGCCCCGTTTGTTATTGATCAGGGGCCGGGGATAGGAAAATGGAAACCAGCTAACTACACGAAAAAGTTCTATGGTCCAAGCGCGATGCGTATTGGAATAGAAAAATCGAGGAATTTGATGACAGTTCGTTTAGCCAGAACCATAGGAATGGATAAAGTTTCAGACTATGCTCGGAAGTTTGGGATATCGTCTAAAATGCCCGATCAGCTCTCTATGTCGCTTGGGGCAGGGGAAACAAATTTGATAAAATTAACTAGTGCATATGCCATGTTAGTTAATGGTGGGAAAAAAATAACGCCTACCTTTATAGATAAAATACAAGATAGAAACGGCCGGACTATTTTTAAACAAGATATACGCCCGTGTTTGGAGTGCAGGTCTGCGGATAGGTCTTTAAATAAAGTGCCTGTTATCCCAGATTATCGAGAGCAAATAGCAGATAGGGCTTCAGCTTATCAGATGGTTCGTATGCTGGAAGGGGTTGTAAAACGTGGGACTGGGCGGCGCATTGCTACTTTGAACAAACCATTAGCAGGAAAAACCGGTACTACAAATAAAAATTTCGATACGTGGTTTATCGGATTCTCTCCTGATTTAGCTTTTGGTGTTTATGTAGGATTTGATAATCCCAAAACTTTAGGGCGGCAGGATACAGGATCAAATGTAGCGGCTCCAATTTTCAAACGGTTTATGAAAATGGCCCTCAAAGGGATGCCGGAAGTTCCTTTTAGGGCACCACCAGGTATACTCCACGTTAGAATAAACACAGAGACTGGATCACTAGCGCGACCTGGAGATAAAAATATAATAACCGAAGTATTTAAACCAGGCAGTGTTCCCACTGGTGCTAGTCGTATTGTCGATGGAGGTTATGCGGCTGGTTGGATGTCACGCAAGCAGGGTGAGTCATGGAAACGTTCTTTGAATATTAAAGGAACCAAAGGTATTTATTAATCATTCACATCAATTAAACCCAAGTTTGAGAAGGAAAAAATATGCGGGCTGAGATTATTGCGATGGTAGCTGATATAAAACAATCGATAGACCTGCTTCGGAGGCATCTTTGACTGGGATAAATCTACTTTGCGCCTAAGTGAACTTAATGCATTGGTTGCTGAATCTGATTTTTGGGAAAATCCAAATTTAGCACAAGAAGTAATGCGAGAGCGAACCCACCTAGAAAAGGCTCTTAATGAGGTCGGCGATATCACTCGAGATCTAGAAGATACAATTCAATTAATAGAGCTAGGTGAAGAGGAGAACGACCATAATATCGCGTCAGAAGGTGAGGAATTGCTTAGGGAGTTATTGCAGAAATGCTCAAAAAGTCAATTAGAGGCACTTCTCTCGGGTGAATTAGACCGAAATGATTGTTACTTAGAAATTCACGCAGGAGCTGGAGGCACTGAGGCCCAAGATTGGGCAGAAATGTTACTGAGAATGTACAGTAGATGGTGTGATTCTCGTGGATTTAAAATTCAATATATTGAAGAGAGTATGGGCGATGAAGCGGGAATTAAATCCGTCACTATCAAAATCGGGGGGGAAAACGCTTATGGTTGGCTGAAGACTGAGAGTGGAGTACATAGACTGGTAAGGATTTCGCCTTATGACAGTGCCTCTCGTCGTCATACCAGTTTTTCTTCGGCTTGGGTTTATCCTGTAATTGATGACTCAATCGAAGTTCAAATCGAGGATAAAGATCTTCGTGTTGACACCTACAGGGCGTCGGGCGCAGGAGGCCAACACGTTAATAAGACCAATTCAGCAATCCGCATTACCCATATTCCAACTGGGGTAGTTGTTCAGTGTCAGAACGATCGATCGCAACATAGAAATCGGGCAACAGCACTTGATATGCTCAGAGCTAGATTATACGAGCTCGAAATTAGACGCAAAGAAGAGGCTGCAAATGCGATTGAAGCCGAAAAATCGGAAATTGGCTGGGGGCATCAAATAAGATCATATGTTCTTCAACCATATCAATTAGTTAAAGATTTACGGACTAACGAGGAAACATCAGATACACAAGGAGTTTTGGATGGAGATATTGATAGGTTTTTAGAGGCCTCTCTCTCCAAAAAGGTGTCGACTATCTATTCGGGCTAGTAGCGTTTTAATGAATCAACAGATAATGTTGATAAACATTGGCCTAAGGCTTTGATGTAACCGGTTGTTGAACAAAATCATAACTTTGGCTGCTCATATAGTTGATAGAGGGGGTTTTCAATGGGCCTATACAGTACGACTTATAAATATGCGCAAAGTCATCCCGAAGAGTTTTGGAGTGAGGCCGCTGAACAGCTGGTCTGGCAAAGACGTTGGGATAAGGTTTTAGATGATACTAACTCTCCTTTCACTAAATGGTTTTCAGGAGGAAAAATTAATACCTGCTATAATGCGTTGGATGTGCATTTAGCTGCTGGGCGGGGAGAACAAGCCGCAATAATCTATGATAGCGCTGTAACAGGAACAAAAGAAATT
>PAQA01000044.1 GCA_002709155.1 Rhodospirillaceae bacterium | reverse complement strand
TATGCTCACAACGTTTGAATAACTTTTGGATGTTGCATGAGGTTCTATTCTTTGAAAAAAATTTAAATTTTCTGCCTCAGACATTCTTGTCCTGTCGCCAATTGCTATCGTTGGTTTTAGACCAAACGTTTTAGCTTTATCTAAGAGCTCGGTTAATTTTAACTTTGGCACAACTTGTGCTGCGATCGATACCTCCCCATTATCTATGGCTATAATCTCATAGCTTAGATTTACCTCTGAGGCATCAAATGGGGTCTGCCTTTGGATCTCTGATTCTATCAGTTGCTCTAGCGACCGTAGGGCAGTTTTAGGCAACGACAAATTAAATGTTATACTATGTTCGTTTGGAATAACGATTACCTGCTCGCCTTGGTAATCTGCCAGTACCTCAATTGCTTCCTTGCGTGCAACCCGCCTCGATTTAATAAAGTTACCTTCATGAAATTGGGATAATAGAAAATCGTTCTCTTTGAGCTCGATGGCGGTGTAGTATAGCCCGCTTCCGGTCAGTGATTTCAATTGATAGGGAATACCTTTTGCAATGCCCTTTGACCAAGAGGTCATAAAATTTTTCAGTGTTTGCACTATCACCAACAACCTTTATTCATAATTGTATCCCAAGGTATAGACCATTTTTACAGTAAAAATCCAGTTTAGTAGTTAGACTGCCAGCTTAGGGTTTTTATAGGTTCGAGTGGATCGTTGGTAACGTTTAGGAAGGTCTCAACACTGATTCTTGATCCCGGCCCCAAGTTGTTTGTTGCCCTGATCTCAAAAATATGTCCCGGTCCGGGTCTGCTTAAAAACCGCGGAAGAGGGCGCAATACCTCTCTCATTAAACTAGAACTGTTTGACGGGTCTACCTGTGACCTTCGGCAGAACACCGTGATTTCTTTGATAAACTGTGATAAATCTAGACCCTTTGAGCTGGGTAAAGCTAATATCTGGTTGACGTGCTGGAACCCAGCATTTGTTTCTCTAACTTTTAATAGTTCTCGCACAAATGTCTTTGATCCTGCCGGAAGTAATTTCACAAGTAAGGCATTAAGTATTGTGATATGGCCGCTGTTAAGGTCCCATTTGCCACAGGCATCATAAACCCCAACAGATATATTTGTGCCTCCAATATTGTGTCGAATCCTGCCTCCGTTAACTTGAAGAATATGGTCTCGATTTTCATCAAGTAGCAAAGGGTAAACTGCCTGTATTGCGCCTTCGGTAATTGCCAGGCTTTGTGCCCTTTTTACTATCATTCTATTTTGTTCAAGCGCATTGTGGCTCTTTTCCATGATGACCAGCGCCAGCGTAGAAATTACCGCTAGAGCAAACAGTGTCAGTAGCATTGCAATACCTGCATCTTTGTTAGAGCTCATCGTGCCTCAATATGCCTTGGAGGCTTAACTGTGATAGGAAAAGCGTTATTAATAGTAAGCCTGACCAATTTAGGCGTATTTGTTTGGTCTTTCCATTTTTGATGCCAGCGAGCCTTCTGGTCCCCGGAGAGTGTCCCAAAAAAACTAAAATGGTGGGGGCCTATTTGGTAGGTGTTAAGCGTTTTCTGCAACACACCTTGTGAAAAGCGTATCATATTCTCTTTATCTGATAGGATAGCATATCTTTGAGGTCCATTTTCACCTGGTGCCAAAAATGTAATCCCATTCGTGTCTCCGGAAAAATAAATCTTTGAGCCATCGTCATCAGAGTGTTCTATAGGAATCAATGCGCCAAGTTGCTTTCTAAACAAGCGGTCCAAACTCTGGAGTGTCTCGATACTCTCCATTTTTTTTGAGATTTTATGGGAGCCGACTACCCCTGTATTAATTCCATTTATTACTAAAATAGAAAGTAATGACAGTATACTGAGTGAGATTAGTAATTCTAGTAAAGTAAACCCATCTTGGAAGTTGTATTTCATGGTAGGTTACCGTTTGTAGTATTTTTCACAGTATGAAACTTAAATTGAGTGTTTTGAATTGTAATTTCGAGGGCCACATCGTAAGTCATCGCCCCGGCCTTTTCTGGGGCTCTGTTATCAAAAAAAAGTGGCCGATTAGAGATAGTTGCATTCCAATTTGCAATGTTTCTAATACGACCGCTTATTTCGCCGGGTTGTAATGGGTGTACGATACCTATTTCGGTAAGTAATGATCGACTTAGGCTCGCGGCTAAAACGGCCGTATCAGTTTTTTTTAATTGGAAAATACTTATGTTTAAGCTCTGTAGAAGTAACAATAATAAGCTGGATATGATTGTAAGACTCACAAGACTTTCTAGGAGGGTAAAGCCATCATTAGATTTCATGGTTTACTGATATCTGCATCTTCAGCTTGACCGCCGATTGCGCCGTCGGCCCCTAGACTTTTTAATTGATATGGTTTTCCGTTAGTCCCGGGTTGGATATACACATAAGGCCTATTCCATGGATCGTTGGGTATCACGTCATTGGTTAAATACGGTCCGGACCATAGCGGCATATCGTTTGGTTTTTTTATCAGGGCAGATAGACCCTCATTATTAGTTGGATACCTTCCAACATCGAGATTAAAAAAATTTAAGCTACTCGTAATATTATCCATCTGCACCTTAGCTACATCACTCTTTGCTTTTCCGAGTAACTTCATCACTTGAGGACCGACTAGCCCGCTGATAAGGCCTATAATAACAAGAACTACGAGTAATTCTAAAAGTGTGAAACCGGCGTCATCTGATTGCTCAGGTGTTCTCTTCCCACGGATAAAAAACCTTCGTAAAATCATTGTTATATAACCATCAAGTTAAGACTCATAGTGGTTGTCATTAACGCAATAACAACCAAAGCGACTATTCCACCTAAAACTATTATTATCAAAGGTTCAAGTATTGAGATGGTTGCTTCTAATTTTGATTGAATCTCAGTGGCAAGATAGTCGGCCGACTTTCCTAACATGGTTCCGAGATTTCCTGTCTCTTCACCTATTAGGGTCAATTGAATAATTGAATCGGGGAAATGACCGGCTTCTGCCATCGAGTTTGTTAGTTGTCGTCCCTCCACAGTCTGCTTGGCTATCCGTTGTCCAACGGTACGCATTTCTTCATTGACATAAAGCGTAGCCCCCAGCTCTAATGCTTCCGGCAAAGGAATGCCCCGATCAAGTAATAGGGCCATCCCTCTCGACCATTGTTCGACCGCTATGCTCTCTGCAATAGAGCCAACGCGCGGTGCTTTAATAATCCAATTGTGGAACTGTTTTCTTCCAGTCGGAGTTTGAAAGTATAAAGTCAAAAACATTATCAGTGTAATAGCAATCCAACCATATTCCATCAGGAAGTGGGAAGAAGACAGCATCATCAGAGTCATTAATGGGGGCGCATTCTTTTGTTGAACTAATATAGGTTCAAACTGAGGTATCACTACTGTTAGTAACATTATTATGGTAAAAACGGATGCTGCGGCAAGTATCGCTGGGTAGGTGAAAGTTGTTCTTAACTTCTGTCGTAAAGCAACGTGTTTCTTGTGATATTTAAACAGTTCTGAGAAGCCCTTGACAAGGTCACCGCTTGTCTCTGATGTTCGAATGATTGCTATGTCAAATGCGTTAAATATTTTATCTTCTTCCTCGAGAATATCGGATAGTAGCTCGCCTTTCTCTAATCTAGCTGCAGTTGCAATAGCCATGGCTGGAAAATAACTGGAATTGCTATCGCGGCCCATCGATCGAAATGCTATATCGATTGGGAGCCCAGCTTCTAGAAGTGTTGCGATTTGTTCTAAAAATAATGGCAATTGTTTTCGTGGGTTATCGAATAAATTACCTTGGAGTTTTAAAAAGCGACTCAATCAAGTGATCCCATAATGCTTACAAATTCTTCAATACTTGTTTCACCAGACTCGATATGAGTCCTAGCGGCATTTGCTAACGTTTGTTCTGGCAGAAGACTACAATCCATAGGATTATTCTTTCCTGAATTATTGATATGGTCACGAATATTATCGTTCATCTCTAATAATTCCGTAAGAACTAATCGGCCTTTATAACCTGTTTGATAGCACGACATGCAACCATTAGGACGACTGATACTCATCCCAATTTTGAGTCCAAATTGTTTCTGTTCTGCGGGTGTGACTGACCCGCTTTTTTTACATTTTGGACAAAGTCTTCTGATTAATCTTTGACTAATAACAACCCTAACGGCTGCATTAATTAAAAAAGGTTCGAGGCCCATATCCAGTAAACGGTTTAGTGCCCCAAATGCATTATTTGTATGCAGCGAGGAGAGAACCAAGTGACCCGTTAAGGCCGATTGAGTTGCAAGTCGCGCGGTTTCTTCATCTCTAATTTCTCCCACCATAATAATATCGGGGTCCTGTCTCAATACGGATCTCAATAGTGACGCAAAATTGAGCCCCACTTTTGGATTGATTTGAATTTGGTTGATGTTTTCCACTCGATATTCAATTGGATCTTCGAGCGTAATAATTTTACGTTCAACGAGATTAAGTTCTTGAAGAGCGGCATAGAGAGTTGTCGTTTTACCACTCCCAGTCGGCCCTGTAGTCAAGATCATACCATGAGGTGCTTTAAGGAGCCGTCGCAATGTCGAAAGTGTGTAATTACTGAAGCCAAGTGCTGTTAGGTCATTAGGACCTTTTTCTGGGTCAAGAAAACGTAGGACAATGCTTTCCCCGTTTATTGTTGGTATCGTTGAAACCCGCACATCAATAGATCTTCCTGAAACATTGACAGTTATTCTCCCGTCTTGTGGGAGTCGTTTTTCTGCAATATTTAAATTTGCTAAAACCTTAATACGGCTAATAAGCATTTCTTTTAGATATTCAGGAGGCGAATTTCCAAGTTCAAGCAATTTACCGTCCACCCGATAGCGCAGCTTCAAGCCTGAGAATGACGACTCAATATGTAAATCGGACGCTTCGTTTGAAATAGCAGTATTGACCAGCTGGTTGAATAATTTGACCGCAGGAGAATCTTCTTCAATAGAAGCTATGTCTTTTGCATAATTCTTCAATGCTGCAGGTTTCTTGACCTTCTCTCGGTCATAAAGTCGATCGAATGCCCGGTCAAGGTCGCCGGCTTTGGCCAATTGTATATTTACATCTTTGTTGACGAGTAGCTTGATAGATTGAAGTGACATCTTGTCTGGTGGATCTGATAACGCGAACGTTATTGACGTGTCGTCCTCTAGGATGGGAAGCATGCGCTTTTGGCGAAGAAAAGAAATGTTGGCTCCACCCGCTTTTAAAGGCGAATTCGGGAACTGCTCAGTATTGGCAATTGGCAAATCAAGATATTCAGCTAGAACTTCAAACATATCCGACTCTGCTACAAAACCAGAGGCAATTAATGCCAGATCCGGACGTTCGCTATCCTGTAATTGAAGGTTGTCTATAGATGTCTTATCATCCAACAAGCCTCGCTTTCTAATAACGGCGAGAAGTCCCTGCAATTCAACCATGTAAATTCCCAATCTTGGGCTTAAAAAACACGCAAGGTTTAAAAAAGGTTTCAATCTAAAATTGGATTCAGTCTAGAGTTTTAACAGTATGAGGTAAATAATGCTTATCTTAAAACTTTTAAAAATAGAATTTTTGTCCGAACACAGTTAGTCTTTAATTTCTTCTTTAGTTATTTATTAATATTTACGTGGATTGAGAAAAAAATGAGTGACGTTTATTCAGAAAAGTCTTATGGGGCAGATGATGTAGGGTTTGGCGAAAAGTTAGGTATTCTTGTAGTTGACTTTCAAAAAAGCTTCACTGACCCGAGGTTTACAATGGGAGGCAGTGACCGGATAGACCGCTCCGTTGAAAAAACAGCGGCCCTATTGAAAATAGCTAGGGAGAAAAATATTCCGGTCGCTAGTTGTTTTGTTGCCTATCCAAACGTAGATTCTATGCCGTATTGGAAAGTCGGTGTTATAAAAGAAACACTTTTTGAGGGATCTGAGGCCGTTGAGCTGGACCCAAGAATAGCGGATCCTGATTATGATTTCGTGTTTCAAAAAGTCGGGGCGTCTGCATTTTTTATGACCCCGTGTTCTGCGTTTTTCACTAAACATCGCGTTGATACAATTGCCGTCACGGGTTGTGTGACCAGTGGATGCGTAAGAGCGTCTGCTGTTGATTCCTTTCAATTTGGTTTTAGAACAATGCTTGTTGATGATTGCTCTGGAGATCATGACGAAGGACCACACCAAGACACGTTGCGCGATGTCGGTCGAAGATACGCGGATGTTGTCCAGAGCGAAGATGTCATTCAATATATAATGAGCAATCAATAGCTCTTGCGCGACTCACGGGTCAATTATACAACCGCAAGGCAACGGATCAAATCTATTTGGCTTAAAGATTGGATGTCGCTCTTAACAACATAACGGCAAATAAATTTTGATCATCGGTCCATGTCTTTACAGGTGATAAACCTGCTTTAATAGACATGTCTGTGAAGCTTTCCTCGGTAAATTTGTAGCAGTTCTCTGTGTGAATAGTCTCTCCCTCCAGGAATTTAAATAGCTCTTTATTGATTAATACGGTCTGTTCTGCTGTGCTTCTCAAATGCATCTCAATACGGCCTTCATTGTCATTATATCGTGCTAAATGTTCAAAGGTATCCAGATTGAAATTACCGTCCAACTCGTCATTTATTCGAGATAAGAGATTTTTATTGAAGGCTGCAGTAATCCCTCGTTGATCATCGTAGGCGGCTAACAGAGTTTCGGTATCTTTTTTTAAATCAAATCCAATCAAGAGAAGGCCATCAATGCCAATAGTTTTGGTTACTCCCTCTAGAAATTGAATGGCTAGGTCAGGTTCAAAATTTCCGATGGTTGAACCTGGAAAAAATGCGACACGTTTTTTAGGGGGATGTGACAACGTTGGAATTGGAATTGGTTTTGTGAAATCAGCGGCTACTGGCAATATTTCAAGATTAGGATAAAAATTTTCTAGGTTTTTAGCCGATGCAAATAATTGATCTTCAGAAATATCGACAGGAATTAATCCGACTGGTTCATTTAGAAAATTTAGGAGGATTTTTATTTTTTCTAAAGCTCCAGAGCCATATTCTATAAGGGCTGTATTATCTCCAATCTGGGATGCAATATCTTCTGCATTTTGATTGAGAATCTTGATCTCTGTGCGAGTAGGATAATATTCCGGCGTCGTGCATATTTCAGTAAATAATTGGGCGCCTTTGTTATCGTAAAAATACTTTGGCTTCAAGATCTTTGGATCTTTGCTTAAACCCTCAATAACATCTTTTAAAAAATCAATATGAACTTGATTGTAATTGGCTTGCTGTTTCAACTCGATTATTCCCTAATCTAAATATTATTTTGCAAGTCGTAAGCCAGAGAATTGCCAACGATCAGGATGATAGCAAAAATTTCGATATGTTGGATGGATATGCGATTGGGGTGTGGCACACGATCCCTCTCTTTAGACCGTTTGGCCCGAGATAAATTTATCGTTAGATTCTCTCACTGGGCCCTCGGCTAGTTTAAATTCGGCGCATGAGACGAATGGACGTGCAGTCCACTCCCAGACATCGCCTAGCATCTGATTTAAACCAATTTCTGCGACCGATAAAGGCATGTGAAAATCTCTGTGTTATTTCATAGGGAGTTAGCATACCAGTGCGCAGACCACCACCCTTGTTTTTATAAAAACTGGATTATCAACGTCAATGTACTAGACGGCGCCCATAATGATTTCGGTTTGATCGTCTGGCACGTAAAAATAAGATCCTGGCCTAAAGTCATATCCTAGATCTCCAAGAAGTCGACGTTGCCTTGGAGATGCATGTTTAACGACTTCCGGGATATCTTTGAAGTCGTAACACCGCATGAACATTTGGCAGTAATTATAAAGTAGGGTTTTGCGTGCTTTCCCAGAGTTATTTGCCGCTGGGCCGTGCCATAGTGCATGGGAAAATATATAACAATCACCAGCTTTGCCCGTTAGTTGAACGGCTCCTGGGGTATTGGGGCCAACTGGCGGGTCTTGATTGAACTGTATAGGTCTCATGTGACTACCCGGAAAGACCGTAAAGTTACCGCAATCACGCCCCTCAACGTCGGAGAGTAAATACATTGCTTTCACAGCAATCGGTCGGCTTGTTTCCATAACCCGGATTTCTCTTTGGCCCTCACCTCCATCCGTGTGCGTGTACCCAGGAAAACCATCACCAGATGCTCTAACAATCGCCTGGGACATGCTAAAAATTATATTGGGGCCCATTATATCGACGATTAGGTCAAAAACCTCTTTCCTATCAATGAGCTCTATAAAGGCCTGGTTATATGAAAGAATATCTCTTCTATCCATGAACGCTTCAGTATTCTGGTCGGCACATTTATCTACCCAGCCATAATGCCCCCTTGGAAGCATGCCCGAAATAGGCTCCCATCCAGGTAGTGATCGAAAGTTATCTATCTCATTTGAAAAAAACTCAATCTCTTCAGGGTTAAGTGCACCCTCGATGCACAGATACCCATCTACAGCCCATTGGGTTCTCTGTTCGGCACTAAGTTTTTGCATCATTTCTCCCCTTTTGCAAAAAAACAGAAAGCCAAGATTTGTATATGCTCTGAATTTTATAATTTACGGTGACCCAAATCACTCAATTTTGCAAGAAAACAGGTTCCATTTTTTTCATATTTCACAGTTGTGTAATAGATACAATTTTCAATTGCCGATGTGATTTTAGTGCGTGCTTGATGGTTAGTTCTTTTATATTAATGCTGTTTGGTAGACTATCATCCATTCTATTTAAGTCCTGGGCTGGAGTATCAAACTGCGGAGAAAAATTAGCATGGAAACTTCCAAAATATTACAGACCCCGCCGAGGCTCCTAATGCAAAGCAAGCGAGAAGAATATTTCGAAAAAGGTTTTGTTACTCTGGAAAATATTATCCCTGTAGAATGGATAACGCGGCTTTCTATTTGTTCTGATAGACTATTGGAGGAGAGCCGTGCTGTTAGAGAGTCAAATGATGCATTTGATTTGGGTCCAAAACATAATCACAGATCGCCGCATGTTCGAAGATTGAAGGCGCTCGTCGATCGCGATCCGGTTTACTGGGAATTTGCTTCCGAGTCGCTACTGGGAGATATAGCGGCCGATTTAGTAGGGCCTGATGTTAAATTCCATAGTTCAAAATTAAATTATAAATGGCCGGGACATGGGGAGATCGTAAAGTGGCACCAGGATATTCCTGCCTGGCCTCACACTAACTACAGTCTTGTTACACTCGGGGTATATCTGGAAGATGTGACAGAGATAAAAGGCCCCCTTATTTCGATTCCTAAAAGCCATGACGGACCGCTATTTTTTCATACCGACGATAATGGCAAGTGGAGCGGTACGATTAATAAAAACGACATGGAGGATGTGGATCAGAGTAGTGCCGAAAAAATGATTGGTCCAGCCGGCAGCGTAGTAGCGATAAACTGCAGGACAATTCATAGCTCGGCTGAGAATTTGTCTGAACGGGTTCGGCCCGTAGCATTATTTGTTTACAGTTCAGCTGACGCGTTTGCCTGGATGCCCCAGCCGACCCCAACATCTAAAACAGGACAAATCATTCGTGGGTCACCAGCGCGAATTGCACACCTGGATCCTAGGCCGTGTCCGGTCCCTCCAAATTGGGAAAAAGAGGGTTATAATTCGATCTTTTCGGCTCAAAAAATAGGTTAAAATGAGAATTTAATTTCGCTTTTAATCACTTCTTAAATTAGTCACAAAGGAGGCCGCATGAAGTTATCAATCGAAGATGCTCTGAATTTAGTCGTAGAGGTTATGAAAAAATATAACCACAATGAAGAATACGCAAAGATAATAGGTGACCACATTATAGATTGTGAATTACGTGGATTAGCCTATGGCGGTTTAGCCAGAATTGTAAGTATTACGGAAAGATTGGATAGAACAGGGACTCCGGATCGGTTAGTTGAGACAATTCATGAAACCCCAGTATCTGCCAGACTGAATGGGCACGACAACTTAGGTTACGTGGTCGCGTTAAAAGCAACGGAAATAGCTATCGAAAAAGCAAGCGTGTCAGGCATGTCTTTAGTAGGTGCCAATGAGACATGGTATACTGGAATGCTATCCTACTTTGCAGAAATTGCAGCTGCACGTGGAATGATCACTATTATTGCCTCCAATGCCACTCCATGGGTAGCGCCTCATGGGGCGGTTGATGGAAGGTTTGGAACCAATCCTATTTGTTTTGGTTTTCCGAGTGAGAGAGACCCAGTGATCTGGGATATTGGAACTTCTTCTATCATGCATGCTGAAGTTATGTTAGCTCGTCGTTTGGGGAAGGAAATTGGAGATGGACTAGCCTTTGATGCTGCGGGTAATCCTACGCAAGACCCGGAATCAGCATTGGGTGGAGCTTTTACACCTTGGGGAGGACACAAAGGTGCAGGACTCGGAATGATCGTACAAATGCTGGGTATATTGGCAGGTTCGCCCGTCGAGCCCCCAGACTTGGCAGGGTTTGGTTTTCTAATCATTACGATAAAACCTGATCTATTAATGCCTGAACCCGAATATAGGCGTAAGGTATCCGCATATGCTGAATATGTTCGAAGTGCTCGACCCGTTAGTGGCGGTCAGGCGGTCAGGATGCCTTTTGAACGATCGGCACGAGTTCGTCGTCAAAGATTAGAGGAAAACGAGATAGAGGTTAGTGATCTGGTTTATGAAAGATTAAATAACATTATTAAATAATAATCAACATTGAAGACTTATATCTGAACGCTGATGCACTTGTAGGAGTTGCATCAGCTACACTATTATTTAATAGAAAACAGACTGAAACACCCAAATTTAAACTGAGGATTTATAGATGACAGGACTTTATTACGAACAATTTGATATAGGAATGGAGTTTAAGCATTCTTTAACACGAACCGTTACCGAGTCGGATAATCTGCTTTTTTGCGCCATGACACATAATCCCCAACCGCTTCATCTGGATGAGGAGTTTTGTAAAGGCACGGAATATGGCCAACGTATTGTTAATAGCCTTTTCACTTTGGGATTAGTGATCGGGGTTTCGGTTGGTGATACTACTTTAGGTACCACTCTGGGCAATTTGGGTATGACTGATACGCGGTTCGCAAATCCCGTTTTTCATGGAGATACAATTAGGTCTGTTACAAAAGTAAGAGAGAAGCGAGAGTCAAAATCGCGACCAAATGCGGGATTGGTAATTTTCGAGCATTACGGTTTCAATCAGCGTGACGAAGAGGTGGCTTTTTGTGTGCGTACAGCATTTATGATGAAGACGCCGTCATGATTATAAGGTCATGGTTATTCGTACCCGGAGATTCTGAGCGTAAACTGGAGAAAGCCCGCGATAATCCGGCAGATGCTTTGATATTGGATTTAGAGGATTCAGTTTCAGATGACCGGCAAGAATTGGCGCGGCAGATGGTGAGGGATTATCTAATCGATCGTCAAGATAGATCGCGCCAGCAACTCTGGGTTCGAATCAATCCGTTGGATACCGAATTATCCTTGCCAGATTTAGCAGCAATAATGCCAGGGGCTCCAGACGGAATTTGTTTGCCAAAAGTGTATTCAGCGGCGGATGTAAATACACTGGCTAATTATCTTTCCGCATTGGAAGCACGAGAAGGCTTGGAGCAAGGTTCTACAAAAATACTTGTGGTGGCAACCGAAACAGCAGCTTCTATATTGAGTTTTCATACTTATTTGGAAGGTGTAACAGACCGTATGACCGCTATTACATGGGGTGCGGAGGATTTATCTGCAGCACTGGGAGCTAGTGATAATATGCATCCAACTTCTGGGGGCTATGATGATCCATACCTTTTGGCCAAATCATTATGTTTGGCGGCAGCAAGAGCCGTAGATGTTCAACCGGTTGGGGTGGTTTATGTAAACTATAAAGATATGGATGGTTTAGAGACCGATTGTCTTAATGACCGGAAATCAGGTTTTATCGGGAAAGTAGCGATCCATCCTGCACAATCATCTGTGATAAACAAGACATTTACGCCTTCCGAAGATGAAATAACTTACGCAAAAAAAGTTGTAGCAGTGTTTGAAGAAAACCCGGGCCTCGGTGTTGTTGGTTTAGAAGGGAAAATGCTCGATATGCCGCACTTGAAACAGGCACGCAATGTACTTTCGATTGCAGCAGAAATTGCCCAACGTGATAAGTTATAGTTGCGCGCAAATAGCGGCTTAGACGGTTGCCGTTTCTCCTTCCTCTTGTTGGGCGGCAAAAATAGAATCATACCCTCCGGACCAGTCAGGAGGTAGGGGGCATGGATCGGAGTCAAATTCGGCGTAACGAGCTGGTCGTCCTCGAACTAAATTCAATGCCTGTTTGCAGGGTGCAGGATGTGCCGTAACTGTTAAGGCGTCCGCTGCTGAATATGCATTGATTAATAAGGGTCTCGATCTACTCGAATTATTTGGCATAGAGGCGTGAACTGTCCGGCAATGATGAATGGTGATAGTTCCCGCTTTGCCTTTCATCCATCCAGTTTTACCCACTGGAAGTTTGGCGGCGTCTTTATCTTGCATTGCTCCTACCCATTCGTCTTTTTCATTATAATGAGAATAAATAGGACCATTCTGACTTCCTGGAATCGCCCCCATCGGTCCCATTTCATCATCAACATCACTCATATATAGACCAATGGCTAGGACTGAGTAATTCGTGTGCGGATAAAAAGGGATATCTTGGTGCCATTTTACTTCTTCTCCGCCTCCTGACCATTTAAAGTTCAATTTGGAATGGTGAAAAATAACATCGGGTCCAAGTAGATCTTCGGCTACGTCGACGATGGGGCCCTTACTGGCAAACTCCCAATATGTTTCGTGATGCGATACCGGGCTTGTCAACCTTCGAAGGCGCGGATTATCATGTTGATGTCCTGAATCCAAATCAAATTTCGAATCTGATTTTGTATAGGTGCGGCTCTCGTCAATAAATTCATTTGTCACGGCCCATAAACGGTCCAACCATTCGTCGCTGATGAAGCGGTCGAGTACTAGATAACCATCCTTGAAATAAGCATTGCGTTGCGCGTCTGATAGAACTTTAGGTTTGTGGGAAAGTATTTTCTCAATTTTCATAACTAGTCCTTCAATTTATTCAATACCATCAAGGCTTGATGACGATTAGAGTAATAAGCCATAAGTAAAAGTATGGTAGCATCAAAACATACTGTTTGTTTGCAAGCAAGATTAGGGCCTGAATTCAGCTTTTTCTGTTCCTTCGTAATAAGTTGCTAATTGTTTCTCCGTTGCATCTTTATGCGCTGCCAAAGCATCAAGTGATAAATCCTCTCGTGGTTCCGGTTCTAAATCAAAATTAGAATATTCATCTATGCCTCGGACCAGCGTTGCAGAATCCCTTATTTTAACTTGTTTGACGTAGGTTGGTATATATCTGATAGCCAGTCCTATACGCCTAAAATTGGTCGTGTTGGGCGCTGATCCGTGCGCGGCTCGTATATGATGGAGAGATATTTCACCTGCTTTGAGAGGGGCGTAGATACCATCCTCCTCATTTATATCGATAGAAATTTCTTGTCCCCGAGTAAGTAGGTTATCACTATCGAATGTATCTGTGTGTTCTATCTGATCCCATTTATGGCTGCCTAATAAAAATTTCATAGCGCCGCTCTCTACCGGTGCGTCAGACATAGCAAACCAGGCCGTTAGAACGTCGGCTGGTTCCAGTCCCCAATATGTTGAGTCCTGGTGCCAAGAGACAAAACTGGGGTCATTTGCTTCCTTAATGAAAAAATTTGTTGTCCAGCACATTATATTGGGGCCAATCAAATCTTCAACGGCATCTAATATTTTTGGATTTCGAATTATTTCGTTTGCCCAAGTGAATAAAAGATGGACCTTATGCCGCCATTCCTTTTGGATGGGGCCGCCACTATCCCTCTCGTATTGTTCCAGTCTCCGCTGTAACTTGCCCGCTTCTGTCTCGGGCATTACTTTAATAGGAAAAATAAGTCCATCATTTTGATACGTGGTGATCTGTTTCTTAGTAAGAAGTTTAGGCATTCAATCATCCTCATTTAATTCGAAACAATTCTGGCACTTCATATTCGTGTATATTGTATTTAATTTTTATAGACAGTTTTTTATTAAATGCGCATAAAATTAATCTCGGCTTTAGGATTTTGGCTGAAATTAATATATCGTTGATATTATTGAGATTAATAAGGACACGCTGCGTTATGTCATTGAGGATAGGCGATAGAATTCCAAACTTTCAATTACCATCCAAAGATGGTCTAAAAAGAATTTTTTATTTTGAGTTAAATGGCGGTGTAATTATTTTATTGGCTGCTCGCGGGCCTGCTACAGCTATCAATGAGTGTTTCACTGAACTCGGTTCGTGTATGGAAGCGATTAATTCCCTTGGAGGGCAGGTGTTTGGTGTAACGGATAATGTTTCTAAAGTTACGGAAAACTTATCATCCTCTATAATATTTGAAGACAAAGAGGGGAGATTGAGTGATCTATTATTATCCGGGTCAGATGCGAAAAACCATAACTTGAAATTACTGCTACTTGACCCTAATCAAAGAGTTCTAATGCAATTTCCAATAAGTGACCCCAAACGGGATATACATGCCTCTATTAAAGCCCTGAAGGGTATTCTTGATGCACCGCAACCCCCTGCCAGAACTCTTCAATACGGAGCACCTGCGTTATTGATGAACAACCTGATAGATCTAGACCTTTGTGGTCGTTTAATAGACAAATGGAAAAAAGATCATCAAGAAGGTCAGGTAAATGACGGGACAAGGAATGCTCCTGACGCATCCATAAAAAAAAATAGAGAGCATGTTGTGAGAGATCCGGACTTGTTTCGCGAAATAGCAAGTACAATCGGACCCAGAATTGCGCCTGAATTAGAGAAGGCGTTCAATTTTGAACAACGCCTGAGGTTTGAAGCTTTTACTGTATTATCCTATTCAGACGATAGGGAAGATTTTTTTGCTCCGCATAGAGACAATCTCCGTCAAACGCAGAAACGAAGGTTTGCGATGTCATTGAACCTCAATGAGGGATATGAGGGAGGAGAGTTATGGTTTCCGGAATACGGGAAACACAAATATCTTCCGGCTGCAGGAGCCGGTGTAATCTTTTCCTGTAGCTTACTGCATGAAGCTCTTCCCGTAACTAAAGGTCAGCGTTGGGTAATGGTGACCTTTATGTGTGATTAATCAAAAACAGTCTCTAGATAATGACTTGCATCGACGACTGCTTCTATAATAGTTGGCCCATCTGCTTTAAGTGCTTTTTCAAGCTCTTCTTTTAACCCGGCCTCATCACGCACGCCAACCGCAGGAACTCCAAAATAATGCGCCGGTGGTGCCTCGTAATGATCCATTTCTACTTGTGAACCATATTGAGCATATTGACGTTTTTCCTGTTTGATTTGTATTAGAGAAAGCCAGCGGTCATCTAGTACCACAACTGGAATTGCGAGTCCCTGTCGTCTCGCCGTTGCTAATTCACCGACGGTCATTTGAAAGCAGCCATCTCCAATTAAACAAATTACAGGAAGATCGGGACGAGCAATTTTGGCTGCGATAGCACCGGGCAGGCCTATTCCCATGGATGACCATCCATTAGTCACATGACAGGTTTTAGGATCATGTGCCTTCCACTGGCTAGCGATTTGATGTGTGTGTGCACCGACATCGTAGCTAATAATTCCATTTTTAGGAACAGTTTCACGCACAATATCAATCGCTCGGTGAGGGGTGAAGTTTTTTGAAGGTGGGCGCAAAGCCTTATTGAAATCACTTACATGCGTGGCCAACTCTTCGTTGGTCCATTTGTTTTGCGCTTTCCTCTGCTGGAGTAAGTATTCAAGTGACGTAGTGATGTTACCTGTCATGGTACCGACAAGATTGACTGATTCAGCGATATCAGGATCTTCAATATCAATCGATAACAATGGTGTGTTTCCGATC
>PAQA01000043.1 GCA_002709155.1 Rhodospirillaceae bacterium | reverse complement strand
TTTTTTGAATCATCTGATCTAATTAATTGGAGAAAACTTTCAGATTTTGATAGAAATTGGGTTTTTGAATGTATGGATTTTGTTGAATTGGCTGTTGATGGAGATAGTTCAAATAAAAAATGGCTTTTATATGATGCTAGCTTTGATTATGAAATTGGTGATTTTGATGGGACTGAGTTTGTAACAGATAGGCAGGTAGGTAAAGGTGATTATGGAAATCACTATTATGCTGCTCAAACATTTAATAACTCTCCAGATGAAAGAACCATAATTATTGGTTGGATGCCAACAAGAGATAAAAATATTTTTATTGACAATGATATGCCATGGAATCAGCAAATGTCATTTCCATCAACTATGGAGTTGAGGACAACAGAAAATGGCATAAAGCTTTTTAGAAATCCCATTAAAGAGATTGAAAATCTTTACATTAAAACATATTCCTATAATAACAAGTCAATAAATTATATAAATAGGAGTCTTGATAGAATTAATCCTAAATTAATTGACCTAAGTTTAAATTTTAAGCCAATTGATAATGATGAATTTAAAATTAATATTAGAGGACACGAAATTATTTATAAAAATCAACATGTTGAATTTCAGAAAACTAAAATACCAGCAAAGCCACGAAATGGCAAAATATCTATCAGAGTACTTTTAGATAGACCGTCATTAGAAATTTTTGTAAATGATGGAGAAAACGTCATGACAACATATTCTGTTTCAGATAAAAAGAACACAGATGTGAGTCTAAGTTCAAAAAGGAATATGAGAATTAACCTGAAGCTTAATGAATTAAAATCTTCTTGGTAAAATTATATTAAAATGAAATATTCATTAGAAATGAAATATATAAACATTATATTTTTAACGATAGTACTTATAATATTATTTAATTTATTTGGTTGTAGTGAATCTAAAAAACACAATAACTTATCAGATTCAAAACGAATCAATACTGAAGAATATAAGTCAAAGGTCCCTTATTATGGTCCTTATCCTGAAAATATAGAAGACCAAGAAAAATTTTTAGAAAATGATTTATTGCTAGAAAGATTTAATAAATCAAGAAAAAAACAATTACAAGATCCACACCATCCAATTTACCATTTCACAAGTCCAGAAAATAAATTAAATGACCCTAATGGACTTTCATTTTGGAAGGGTAATTGGCATTTGTTTTATCAAGCATATCCTCCTGAAGATCCAAGACAACATTGGGGCCACGCAATAAGTAAAGATTTAATTCATTGGAAGGATTTGCCAATAGCGATATATCCAAACCCAGAATACCAGGTTTTTTCAGGATCAGCTCTTGTAGAAGAGGAAAGGGTTATAGCTATATATCATGGTACTAGATTAGGAAATATGGTTGCAACTTCTAGTGACCCCTTATTGTTAAATTGGGAAAAAGTTACTGAAGGAGCTACAATTCCAATTCATAAAACTGAAGGTGACAGATGGCAACATGCTAAAGACTTACCCTATACAATTTTTGATCCAGCAATCTGGAAAAAAGAAGGGGTTTACTATGCACTTTCTGGTAGTGTTGAATATGACAAAAAATTAGGTCAATTATTACCCCAAACATACTTATTTCGCTCTAATAATCTAGAGTCATGGGAATTTATGCACCCCTTTATAGAAGGAGATAGATTTACAGAGATTGGAGATGATAATGCCTGCCCATATTTTTGGCCAATTGGGGATAAGTATATTTTATCATTTTACAGTCATACAAGAGGTGGACAATATTATCTTGGCGAATACGATAAAAAAGAAGATAAATTTTTTGCTACAAGTCATGGTAAATTCAATTTTGGCGCATCAGGACCATCTGGAATGCATGCACCTTCAGTAACTCCATCACCTGATGTAGATGGTGGACTTATAAGTATATGGAATATGAATCCTGGGAAAATCAATGGATGGAATCAAACAAAAGGAGGAAATGTTCAAATTATGTCGCTGCCTAGACTTCTTACCTTATCAAAAAACAATTCAGTTTTAAATTATAATAATCTAAATCAAGAGCCAGCAGGGAATATAGAATCTTTGAGATATAATAAAAAAACAATAGATAGAATGATAATTCCTGCTAATAAAGAAATAATTTTAAATGAAGTAAATGGGAATGCGATCGAAATAGTTGCAGAAATTAACCCATTGAATTCTCAAATGTTTGAAATTAATGTATTAAGATCTGAAAATAAAGAAGAATTTACTAAAGTAGCATTTTTTAAAAATCGTGGTACAAGATTAACTACATCAAGATTTTATGATGGTCCCTATAGAGGCTTGAAAAGAGTTTATAATAGCGTTTTAACTATTGATACTTCATATTCATCAATTCTTCCAAATGTTAAAAGTCGTCCTCCTGAAAGCGCCCCGATGGTTCTTGAAGAGGGAGAAAATCTAAAATTAAGAATATTTATTGATAAGAGTGTTGTAGAGGTTTTTGCTAATGGAAAACAAGTTGTTGCAACTAGAGTTTTTCCAGGTAAGGATGATAGTTTGGGTGTTTCCATAAGATCTCAGGGTGACCAAAGTGAATTAATTTCATTAGAGTCATATCAGATGAAAAGTATATATTAAAATAATTTCATTTGTAACCTATTGATAATCAATTTTTAGTAAAAGATTGTAGTTTTATTTTTTTTTCTTAAATTAATATTGCTAAAAACAAAATAGGTTTATAATGAAAAAAAGAATATTATTTTTTCTTTTTTTAACAATTCTTTTTCTCAATTGTAAAGAAGAAAAACACTTACATAAAATAGGTTTTTCACAAGCTATGAGTAATGATGAATGGAGAGAAATAATGAATAATTCCATTTATGATGCTGCATTATTGAATAAGAATATTGATTTAAAATATTTAGATGCAAATAATAGTATTGAAAAACAAATTGATCAGATTGAACAATTTATTAAAGATAGTATTGATCTTTTAATTGTTTCACCAATTAAACAAGATGCACTAACTCCAATAGTCGAAAAGGCAATTAATAATAACATACCTGTAATTGTTGTTGATAGGAAGACTTCTTATGAAAACTACACCTCATATATTGGGACTGACAATTTTAAAGTAGGGAAACTTGCTGCTAAAATTATTTTATCGGATATAAATAATTTAAACTTTGATTCATTAAGAACCAACCATAGAAAAGATAATAAGAAAGCTATTAAATTCAATGTTCTTGAAATAAAAGGATTAATTGGATCTTCTCCTGCAAACGAAAGAAGTATTGGATTTAATACGCTCATTAATAATAATAAATTTAATAAAAAAATAAATTTATTAGATCCAATAAATGGTGATTGGAATGCTGAGTCCATAAAAAAACCATTTAGAAAAATAATTAATTCTGGAAAAAAAATAGATTATGTATTTGTTCATAATGATAGAATGGCCTATGCTGCCTGGCAAATTGCTAAAGAATTCAATTCCGAGGAAGAAATAAAGTTCATTGGTGTAGATGGTCTAAACACTAAATATGGAGGTATTGAACTTGTCAAAAGAGGAGTTTTAGAAGCCTCAATACTTTATCCTAACGGAGGAGAAGAAGCTATTTTACTTGCTGAAAAAATTTTAAATCATGAACCTTTTAATAAAAATAATTTTCTTAAAACAATTGTAATTAATTCTTTTAATGTTGATTTGATAAAAAGTCAAATTAAAAAAATCGCTAATCAGAAAATAAAAATAAAAAATCAACATTTAATTTTAAGTCAACAAAATAAAACTTTTGACAGACAAAAATCATTAATCATTGCTATAATATTCCTTTTTCTAATAGCGCTTTTTTACGTTTTAAATAATTATTATTTGGTCAATAAAATTAAGAAAAAAAATAAAGCTCTCCAATTATATAATTATGAGATAAAATTAAAAAACGAAAAAATTAAAAAAGTTTCGGAAGAACTAAAAATAAATTTAAAATCACAGTTTGATTTTTTTATGAATATTTCACACGAATTTAAAACACCATTATCTTTAATTTTAAATCTAATAGAATCGTTAAAAGAAAATAGCCTTGGTTATGGTAATAACACTATATCATTATTATCAAAAAATTCATATAAATTATTTCGTCTTGTAACCCAGCTTTTAGATTTCAGAAAGATTAGAAATAAAAGAAATGATGTAAAAGTAAGCAAAACTAATATTTATAAGTTTACAGAGAAAATAATTGAAGATTTTAAAAATGAAATAGATCGAAAAGAAATTAAATTATTTTTAGAAGGCTCAAGTACTAAAAGTTTTGCTTACGTAAATCATGATCTTATAGATAAAGTTTTTTATAATTTAATTGATAATGCTTTAAAATTTTCAACTTCAAAAGGTTCAATATCAATTAAATTTAATAACGTAATTTCAGATATAACTCAGAATGAAGAACTTGAGGTATCAATAAAGGATGAAGGTATTGGTATTCCAAAAAGTGAAATCAAGAATATATTTAAAGTATTTTTTAAGGGCTCTAATAATAAAAATATTAGTTCAGGTATAGGACTTTATCTTTCAAAAGAATTTTTGAAATTAAATCAAGGTAGAATAAGCTACAGAAAAAATATAAAAGGGAGTGAATTCATAGTTAATCTACAATCAGAAAAATCCATGTTTAATGAGAAAAATGTAGTTGAAATTCAAGATAAAATGATTAGGAATACTTTTAATGATATTGGACATAAATCTTATGAGGTATTTAAAAGTTTTAAAAATCCAGACAATGTTTTAAATCATGATAAACTTAAAATACTAATTATAGAAGATGATATAGATATGGCTATGTTTTTAAAACTTAAATTAAATAGTTATCAAGTATTTATTACCCATGAAAGTGACTCTTTTATAAAAGCCTTTGATATAATTCCAGATATAATAATATGTGATGTAAATCTCCCTGGTAAGAAAAATGGTTTCGAAATTTGTGAAATCTTGAAAGAAGATTTAAGAACCTCTCATATTCCAATTATAATTTTAACTGCTGAAAGTAATAATAAATCAATGATAAAAGGATTAAAAAAAGGAGCAGATTTATATTTAACTAAACCATTTAGACTATCTGTATTAACTCAATCATTGGAATCCTTAATTAATAATAGAAAAAAATTACAGTATTATTATACAAATAACATATATAATATAAATAAAAAATCATTTAAAAATCCTGAGCAGGCATTCTTTCTAAAGTTAAATGATGTTATTGACAATAATCTTGGTGACCCGGATTTCTCAGTTGAAAATTTATCACGTATAATTGGGATGTCTAGGGTTCAACTTTACAGAAAAGTAAAATCACTTTTAGACATTAATATTAGCGATTACATAATTAATTATAAGCTAAAAAGAGCAAAGTATCTACTCAAAACTTCCACACATAATATTTCTGAGATAGCCTATAATTTAGGATTTAATTCACCAAATTATTTTTCTACTGTTTTTAAAACTAAATATGGCCATACACCACTTAATTATAGAAAAGATATTAAAAAACTTTTTAAAAATATAGAAGTCTAATACTGGACACTAAATTTAATATTTTAAATTTTGAATACGATTTACGAAATCGATTTCGAAAGTAGGTATCAATTTCATAATAAAATGTTAAATAATTATATTTTTAAAAAATAAAAAATCAATAAAAACTTAATAATCAATAGTTTATGAGATTGAAACTATTTTGATATAATATGAAACAAGAGTGAAAAACATTTTTCAAGTTTATTTATTTATTTAAAACACCTAAATAAAATCAAGAAAAATGACACGATTTATAATTTCACTAATATCTTTTTTATTTCCTCTCTTCCTGTTATCTCAACAGTCTATATCTGGGACAATAGCATCTGATGATGGTCAGCCTCTACCTGGAGCAACAATTATTGTTTCAGGAACAGATAATGGAACAACATCAGACTTTGATGGAAACTTTACTCTTAATGATGTGCCTGAGGATGCAACATTGACAGTTACATACATAGGTTTTAATTCTTTAATTGTTGATGTTAATGGACAATCAACCTTTAATTTAAGTTTGACAGAATCTGCAGAAGCTTTAAGTGAGGTTGTGGTTACTGGATATTCAACTGAAAGAAGAGTTGATTTAACTGGAGCTGTAAGTGTTGTTGAGCTTGACGCTATTGAAGGACAAGCGAGAACTGCTGGTAACCCAATGCAAGCTCTTCAAGGAAGAGTTCCTGGTCTTTATTTTCAAAGGGGTGGAGATATGATGGGATCAACTGGAAATGATCTTGCTGATAGGAAAAATCCATCTAATACGGTGCTAGTTAGAGGATTGACTACTTTGGGAGACAACAGCCCTCTTTATGTAATAGATGGAGTACCAACTAAAAGACAGTCTGTTTTTGCAAGTTTAAACCCTCAATCAATAGAATCAGTCCAAATTCTAAAAGATGCATCTGCTGCCTCAATATATGGATCTAGAGCTGCTAATGGAGTTATTATTGTAACTACAAAAAATGAAATTAAGGGTGAAGAAAAAATAGTAGTAAATTTTAACTCTAGCATATCGTCAAATTCTGAAAGAAGTTCACGTTATGAAATGGCTAATGCAGTAGAAAGAGGAGAATTATTGTGGCAAGCATCAGTAAATGACGGTAATGATCCATCTAATGCATATGGTGAAATTTATAATTTTAATTGGAATAATGATTTTACAAATCCTGTACTAAGTAGCGTAACACCTCAACCATTTGTAGGAGGTGATCCAAATATGCCAAGTGGTGACACTGACTGGCAAGAGGAGCTTTATGAAACAGGTTACATTTATAACAACGAAATATCAGTTCAATCAGACACAAAAAATTCAACAATTTTTATGAGTCTTGGCCATTTCAAAAATACGGGGATGGTAAAATTTACAAATTATGAAAGAATAAATGCAAAGTTAAATGGTAGTTTCAATTTAATTGATGATAAAGTAAAAATAGGAATGAATACACTTTACACTAATTCAAATGAAACTCTTGGAGCTAGAGATGTTGGAGGTGCAACAACTACTGGACTTGCCCTTGGCCTTGCCCCTACCATCCCTCTTTATGATGTAAGTGGGGTTAAATATGGTGGACCGATCGGAGCAGGTTATTCAGATAGAAATAACCCTGTTTTAATGCAATTTTTAAATGAATGGGATAATACAGCAAAACATCAATTTTTTGGAAATGTTTTTCTAGAAGCAAAATTATTAGAAAATCTTACTTTCAGGTCTAATGTAGGAATTGATTATGCTACTAATGAATTTGTCAATATTGAAAGAAAAGTAGATAATGGATTTGTTAACAGGGGACAAAATAGTTTGATTAATAATCATGCGGCAACCACTAATACAACATGGAGTAACACTATTAATTATAATAAACAATTTGATAATCACAATATAGGTGTTCTAATAGGTGTAGAAGCAATTAAAAATAACTATGATAGAAAAAATGCAATAGTATTTGATTTTGCGGTAGAAAATCAAGATTATTTTGTTTTGAGTGCAGCAACTGGACAAAAAACAGCTAACGGGATTTCGCTTGGAAGTTCATTATATTCTCAATTCGGTAAGGTTAATTATTCCTTTTCAAATAAATATTTAGCAACTGTCACTGTTCGTAGAGATGGTTCTTCAAGATTTGGTATCAATAATAGATATGGTATTTTTCCTGCAGGTACTGTAGGTTGGAGAATATCTGAAGAAGAATTTATAAATAACCAAGGTTTTATAAATGATCTAAAAATTCGAGCTGGCTATGGAATCGTTGGTAATCAGGAAATTGGTGATGTAGCTAGATTTGGACTTTATGAAACTAGATACGGGACAAATTTAAATGAATTACAACCAGGATTTTGGCAACAGTTTTATAATATAGGAACCGCATATGATATTGCTGGTAATAATACAGGAACTTTACCATCTGGATTTGTTTCAACACAAGCTGCAAACCCTGACTTAAAATGGGAAGAAACTAGTGAGATTAATATAGGTTTAGATTTTACATTAATGAATAATGCTTTATCTGGTTCATTTGATTATTATTCTAGAGAGACAAAAGACATTCTAACAACTCCACCTTATCCATCAGTTTTAGGAGAAGGTCAAGACAAAACCGTTAATGGAGCAACTACAAAAACATCTGGTTGGGAACTGCAGTTAGGATACTCAAAACCAAATTATGATGGGTTTGGATATAGTATAATAACAACTTTTGGCGCTTTTCAAGATGAAATAACATTTTTACCTGCTGAAGTAATTTCAGCATATCCAGGTACAGTTGATAATTCTATCTTAGGACAATCACAAACTGCTATTTTTGGATACGAAGCAGATGGATTATTTCAAAGTCAAGCAGAAGTTGATTCTCACGCAACTCAATTAAGAGCAAGACCTGGAGGAATAAGATTTTCAGACTTAAACAATGATGGAGTTGTTGATGTACAGGACAGGGACTTTATAGGAAACACCTTGGCTTCACTTGAGTATGGAGTAAGAATAGATTTGAATTATAAGGCTTTTGATTTATCAATATTTGGATCAGGAATAAGTGGTAGAATAACTAACACTCCAAACTCTATATGGATTTCAACAAGTTCTAATTCTGCTAGAATGCTATTAGATGCTTGGACTCCACAAAATACTAGTGCAACTATTCCTGCACTTTCTCTTGTAAATAGCGAGACTAGGACATCTAGTTATGTTTATGAAAATTCTAGTTTTTTCAAATTCAGAAATGCTCAACTCGGTTATACATTGAGAGATGGAATTGATTCTCTTAAGATAGATAGTATGAGATTGTTTTTACAAGGTGAAAACCTTGCATGGTTTACAGCTCAAGGATATACAGGATCAGATCCTGAGAGACTTGGAAGTAATCAGGTTCCTATTCCAAGAACCTTAACTTTTGGAATAAATGTATCATTATAATCAATTAACAAAAAATTTCAAAAATGAAAAATATAATAATATTTTTAATTTCAATTACAACTCTTTTTTTTATAAATTCTTGCTCTGAAGATTTTCTTGACTATGTACCTACCGGAGTGTTATCAGAGTCTAATGTTGCAACAGCTGAAAATGCTGAGTCACTTGTAATTGCAGCTTATGCAGGAGTTATGAATGATGATATGCGTGGAACAGTTACAAGTCAATGGATGTACGGAAGTGTTCGCTCAGATGATGCATATAAAGGTGGTGGTGGAGTTGGTGATGTAAGGTTTGGTCATGAATTTGAAGTTTACTATTTGACCACACCAGAATATGGAGCTGACTTTTTTATGCCAAGAACATGGAAAAATTATTATAATGCTATTTCAAGAATAAATGTAGCATTAAATGTTATAAATGATATTCCGGATTACCCAGGGAAAAACATAAGACAAGGTGAGTTAAGATTTTTACGTGCTCATTGTCATTTTATGTTAAAAATATTATTTAAAAAAATTCCTTATATAACAGAGGATCTAGATGCCGAGGCAAAATTACAGGTCACAAATGATATCCCAAATGATGAGCTTTGGGAAAAAATTGCAGCTGACTTTTTATTTGCATACAATAATTTGCCAGTAACACAGACTGAGGTTGGTAGAGCTAATAAAAGTTCTGCTGCTGCCTACTTAGCAAAATTAAAATTATTTCAAGCATATGTTCAAAATGAAACTCACCAAGTTACCTCTATTTCTGAGGATAAATTGCAGGACGTGATAAGATATGCTGATGAAGTAGTTGGAGACTTAGAAACTGATTTTGGAAAAAACTTCATGAATGGTTATGAAAATGGATCAGAATCTATATGGGCAGCACAATTTTCAATAAATGATGGAACTAATGTTGGGAGGTTAAGCTATGCAACTGGATTAAATTCTCCACATGGAAATCCGCTTTATGGTTGTTGTGGGTTTCATTTAGCAAGTCAAAATATGGCAAATGCATTTAGGACAGATGAAGACGGTTTACCATATTTAGACACTTTTAATGATGTAAGTATTTTTACTGAAGATGCCGGAGATGGAACAACACCTCCTGCCCCAGGACTCACTGTTGATCCAAGAATTGATCATACCATGGCAATACCTGGTAGACCCTTTAAATATAGAAATACTGTAAATAATCCAGGCGATATGATTGCTAATATCTCTTGGGCCAGAGTTCCTGGAGTTTATGGTTATATGTATAATATGAAAGAACAACAATCCCCTGATTGTTCATGCTATTACAAAAATGGACCATTTATGGGTACTTCAAGGAATATTGAATTTATTAGATATGCTGATGTGCTTCTCATGAAAGCTGAAGCTTTAATTCAACTTGATAGAAAAGATGAAGCCTTGCCCATAATTAATCGAGTAAGAACTAGAGCAAAAAATAGCACATCATGGCCTACTGAGGCTGGAGCATCCGATATATGGAATATTGGAACTTACCCATCATTTCCAACAAAAGAATATGCATGGAAAGCATTAAAGTTTGAAAGAAGATTAGAATTTGCAATGGAAGGACAAAGGTGGTACGATCTTGTAAGGTGGGGTGAAGCAGCAGAAACTTTAAATAAGTATTTAGAGGTCGAAAAAGTTAGAAGGCCTTTTTTAGGGGCAGCAGTTTTTACACAGGGTAGGGATGAGTATTACCCAATACCTCAGAAAGAAATTGATTTCACTGGAGGATCACTATATAAACAGAATCCAGGTTATTAATATTTAGTTTATGTTAATTAAGTTAATTCTAAACGGGTTGAAAAACCCGTTTTTTTTATGAGAAGAAAAATCACATTTTGCGTTAGCATAATTTTCTTTTTTCTAATAAGTTGTTTAGAAAACAGAAAGGATACTACTAATATTATCAGTGATTCGGATATTATTTCTTCAAGGAAAGTACATTCGGAACAACTTAAAGATCCGTACCGTTCATTATGGCATATAAATATATCTGAAGGCAGGGGATATCCCTTTGATCCAAATGGAGCAATTTATCATAATGGTATTTACCATATGTGGTATATATATCAATCAAATTTAGATAAGCCATATACTTTTAATGGAAAAAAAATTTTTAAAGAGCATAGATGGCAACATATATCGAGTAACGATCTTTTTCATTGGAGATGGCATTCAAATAGCTTGCTGCCAAATTTTGAGCATAATGAAATAGGTGTTTTTAGCGGAAATGCATTTAAAGCTAAAGATGATAATATCGTAATATCTTATCATGGTTGGGGCTCAGATGGTAATAGTGTTGCCTTTAGTAATGACAAAAATCTTAACATATGGTCTAAATCTGAAAATAATCCCATTGCAAAACCTGGATGGGATCCACATATGTGGTATGAGGAAGAAAAAGACACTTATTATATGATTTCCGGTAATAAACCTGGAAGTAATAATAAACCAATTCTTTATTCTGGTAAAGATTATACATTACCATTGAAAGAAGTTGGAAGTTTTATGGCATATGACATGCCTGACGTAGAAGCACATGAGGACATATCATGCCCTGACTTTTTTAAATTAGAAGATAAATGGGTTTTAGTATTAATAAGTCATTCACGAGGGGCACGTTACTACATAGGTGATTGGAAGGATAATAAATTTTATCCAGAATCACATAAAAGAATAAATTTTCCAGGAGGCCCTATTTTTGCCCCAGAAACTTTATTAGATGATAAAGGAAGAAGAATTATGTGGGCATGGTTATATGATGGTAAGACTAGAGAGAATATAAAAAACAAGGGTGTTTCTGATGGAGTTATGAGTATGCCTAGGGTACTTAGTCTGTCAAAAGATAAAATGTCCCTAAGAATAAAACCTCCAAAGGAGATAGAGAATTTGAGGTATAATTATTCTACTGTAAATAATGAATTTGTTTTGCTACCAAACAAAAAGATTTTTTTAGAAAACATTAAGGGGAATTCAATTGAATTATATATAGAAATAGATTCAAAAAAAGCTAAAAGATTTGGATTGAATGTACTTTCCTCTCTAGATGGTAAAGAACATACAAAAATATTTATTGATAAGGATCAATCTATACTTGGTATTGATGTTAGCAGATCAAGTGCTCAAAACCCAAAATATTCTCAATATATGATGATAAAGGGGGATGAGTATAAAAACAAGACAACAAAAGTTCAAAGGGCTCCCTTTAAAATAAATGATGGGGAAATAATTAAACTTAGAATATTCATTGATAAATCAATAATTGAGGTCTTTGCAAATGATGGTATGCAAAGTATAACTCAAGTTGTATTCCCAACAAATGAGAACTCAGTTCATGTTGAACTTTTTAGTGATGATTCAGAAATAATTGTAAAAAAAATAAATTCATGGAGTTTATTCCCTTCAATGCAATGGTAAAATATTAGATGAAATTTTCTAAACTTTTTCAGTGGTCAATAATTTCTGCACTAGCAGGCTTTTTATTTGGATTTGACACAGTTGTCATATCAGGGGCTGAAAAAACTTTACAATCACTTTGGAATTCCTCAGATTTGTTTCATGGATTTGTGGTTGTATCTATGGCACTATGGGGAACTGTAATTGGTGCAATTTTTGGTGCGATTCCAAATGATAAATTAGGCAGAAAAAGAACTCTAGTATTTATAGGAATATTATATTTAATATCTGCAATAGGTTCAGCTCTAGCAAATGGTCCTTTATCATTCTCTTTCTTTAGATTTATTGGTGGCCTTGGCATAGGCGTTTCAACAATTGCTGTACCAACATATATAACTGAAATTTCTCCAGCAAAAAATAGAGGGAAATTAGTGGGCTTATACCAATTTAATCTTGTTTTTGGAATGCTTATTGCCTTTTTGTCTAATTATTATCTAAATATTTTTGATCAGAATTCATGGAGATATATGATGGGAGCTGAAGCTATTCCCGCATTTTTATATTTGGGCTTTAGTTTTTTCTTACCATTTAGCCCTAGATGGTTAATATCAAAAGGAGAAAACAAAGAAGCTGAAAAAATATTAAATCAGATAAATTCAACATCTAAAACAAAAATAATTATTAAAGAAATTGTAGATGATTTAAAAAATTTCTCCTCAAATGAATCAATTTTTTTAAAAAAATATAGGTTTATTTTAATATTAGCTTTTGCAATCGCATTTTTCAATCAATTTTCTGGAATAAATGCAGTTTTATATTATGCTCCAAGAATATTTGAGGAAACAGGATTGGGTAAAGATGCATCATTATTTAATTCAATTATACTAGGTGTCACAAATTTAATCTTCACTTACTTAGGGGTTATATTAATAGACAGGATTGGAAGAAAGAAACTTATGTTAATTGGTTCTATTGGATATATTATTTCTCTAACAATTATAGCATTAAGTATAAAAAGCAATCCTTTTGGAATAAACTCGAGTATATTTATTTTCTCTTTCATTGCTTCCCATGCAGTAGGGCAAGGGACAGTTATTTGGGTATTTATTTCAGAGATATTTCCAAACAGTTTAAGAAGTAAAGGACAGGCTTTTGGCAGTTCTGTTCATTGGGTTTTAGCTGCAATAATTCCAGCATTTATACCTTATTTATTGAATTCTATTGGATCTCAAATTATATTTTTCTTTTTTGCTTTTATGATGTCTTTACAATTATTGTTTGTTGTTTTTATAATGCCAGAAACAAAAGGAGTATCTATAGAATTACTATTTAAGGAGATGCTTAAATCTAAGAAAAAAAAATAAAAACGGAAAACAACTTATCACAAAGAATTTGAAAAATTTTAAAAAATTTAATATGAAAAAATTAGTTTTAATATCATTTTTAATTCCCATTTTTTCCTGTAATGTGGAAAAAAAAAATGGACAATAATATTATAAAAGATTCAAACTTAGTTTATAATGAATATTCTCCAAATGGAGATGAAATAATTATATCAAGGGCTGACTATATTAATAAACTTAAGGGTTTTTGGCTTGCACAGTGCATTGCCAATTGGACTGGTTTAGTTACTGAAATGGATAAAATCGGAAATATTGGAGAAATGAAAACAGGAGATTTTTATACAAGAGAAGATTGGGGTAAAAAAGACCAGCCAAAGTATGGAAGAGGCAAACAAGACCTTTCTCGGAATATAGACTTTGTTTTTGAAGGTGAAGATGGAATGTGGGGTGCAGATGATGATACTGATATTGAGTACATATATCAACATTTAGTTTATACAAATAAAACATCAAAACTAAGTGGTGAACAAATACGTGAAGGATGGCTTAAACATATAAAACACGAAGAACAAAATTATTTATGGGTTTCAAACCAAAGAGCTTTAGACTTAATGATTGGTGGGATGATACCACCAGAAACAAGCGATCCTAAAAATAATCCTGATTTTGATATGATTGATGCCCAATTAACTACTGAAATATTTGGATTTTATTCACCTGCAAGACCTGACTTTGCTGTTCAAATGGCTGAGCTTCCTATTCAGACAACTGCGAGATATAACGCAGAATGGATATCAAAATTTTATGTTTCTATGTATTCTTTAGCAGCTATTTCTAATACGAAACTCAGTAATAAGGAAAATTTATTATTGATAGCTGAAAAATCAAGGAATCAGTTGCCAAGTGATTCATATGCTTCAAAAATGTATGATTTTGTAAAAAAACAATATGATCAAGGACTTCCATGGGAAAGAATTAGAGATAATGTATATGTTAGATACCAGGTTGAAGAAAAAGATGGTTACGATATTACCTCAAGAAATATGCGATGTAATGGTTGTGCCGCTGCAGGGATAAATTTTGCTGCAAGTATAATTAGTTTGTTTGCTGGTGAAGGAGATCTAAAGGAAACTATAAAAATTGGATCTCTTATGGGTTGGGATTCCGACAATCCAACTGCAACATGGGGAGGCCTTATTGGATTTATGATTGGTAAAGATGGAGTTGAAAAGGCTTTTAATAGAACTTTTTCTGAAGAATACAATATTCATAGGACCAGACAAAATTTTCCAAATGGAGTAGATAATTTTACGAATATGGCCAATATCGGAGTTTTTATTACCGATAGAGTAATCCAAGAAGAACTTGGGGGTGGAATCGATCTGAAAAACAACCTTTGGTATATTCCATCTAAAAATTAAGTTTATCAAAATGGAATACCCTGAGGAAGTGATGATGAAGGATATGATTACGGCTCAAGAGGTTGCAGGTTTGAATCCTGCCGAGGTCACTAATAAACAAGGGGATTGCAGAAATGCAGTCCCTTTTTTTGGTTCCTCACTTGCACACTATTTGCACACAAGTCCTATTAAAGAATAACAACCATTAGGATCATTTACAAAATCTCAATA
>PAQA01000042.1 GCA_002709155.1 Rhodospirillaceae bacterium | reverse complement strand
TGACACCTGAAGAGCTGGTGGATCTAGATAACGTCACTGTAGAGTCACGTTTAAATGGTGAAGTAATGCAGCATGCTAAAGTTGCTGATATGATTTTTCCTATTCCAAAGCTGATTAACTATATCTCGACATTTACGGAACTTTCTCCGGGTGATGTCATCGCAACAGGAACCCCGGGGGGCGTAGGGTCCAGAAGAAATCCACAAGTTTGGATGCGGCCAGGGGATGTCTGTGAGATTGAAATATCTGGAATAGGGGTTCTAAGGAACCCAATTATTGGTGAGTGAGGGAGATTATGAGTATCAAAATTCCGTTTAATCGAAACTTTGATGTGCCTTATGGAGTTATAGAGACTATAGAACCCGGTATCAGAAGAATTACAGCAAATAACCCTGGACCATTTACCTTTCGGGGGACAGGTACTTATATTCTTGGCTACGGACGCGTCGCCGTCATAGACCCCGGACCAGACCTTTCTGAACATGTGGATGCTTTGATAGAAGGTCTTAGTTCGGAGAGCATATCACATATCTTAATAACTCACACCCATAATGATCATTCACCTGCAGCAAAAGAACTCAAGGCTAGGACTTCTGCTCCCACCTATGGATTTGGTCCGCATGGTAGCGGAAAAATGAAAAAGGAAGCACAAGTGGAGGCAGGAGGGGATATGGATTTCATTCCGGACGAAATTGTTAAAGATGGTTCGATTATCGAGGGAGATGATTGGGCTGTATCATGTTTACATACCCCCGGGCATACATCGAATCATATATGTTTTTCTTGGGATTCGCGAAAAATACTTTTTCCTGGTGATCAGGTTATGGGATGGTCCACAAGCATCGTATCTCCACCCGATGGAGATATGGGGGACTATATGCGGAGCTTAGAAAAAATGCTTTTAAGGAATGATGATATTTATTACCCTGCGCATGGACCCGAAATAAGGGACCCGAAACAAATGGTGCGGGATTTTATTACCCATAGGAGAGAGCGAGAAGATAAAATCTTAGCTTGTTTGCAATCTGGCGGGAAGACTGTGGAAGATATGGTGCCTGAGGTGTATTCGGATATTTCTCAAGAACTATATACTGCTGCCGCCAGGTCGCTATTTGCCACCGTAATATATTTAGTCGAGCAGGAAAAGATTATCTCCTCAGATGGTATGACTATAACTAGTCACTATCAAATTCGGGTTTAGATATTTTTATTTAACCAATCAGGTATATCGCTGATATTGGCGTCCTTTTCTATATCCAAAAAATGGATACGTCATCGGGGTAGCAAAATCGTTTTGTTCTCTACGAATCATTTCTTCGAGCATAAACTCAGTGACGTCCACCATCGGCAAGCTTAATGCGTCCCGCAGACTGAGAAATGCTAAGTCTGATAACTCACCGCTTCCACCTAACTTTCCGCTCATCTCGTGTACCCAAGTGTAAAAAAAACGGGCATTGAATCTTACAGCTTTTGACGCGGGTGTTATTGCGTGACCAACATAGTGCATTTTTTCGAGGTTAGGAGCTAAATTCATAGAGCGAATTTCATCCCAACTCTCATTGCCAGTGTCACCTAAATCGCCGGGTGCACCCAACAGGAAACCGGTTTCTTCATAGGCTTCACGTACGGCTGCCATAGCAAAACTCTTAGCTTTTAAGGCATCACTCGATATTCTCCTCGCTATATCTGGGTTAAGCTCGCTAGCGGGTTTGGGAAGGGAGTCTCCAGGGTCAACTTTTCCCCCTGCAAATACAAAAGCATTACTAAAAACTGCTTTTCGTCCTCTTTTTCCCATCAACACTTGCACCCCTAGTTCATCTTTTTTAAGTATTATAAGACTAGAAGAATCTTTTGGTTTTGCCGGGTAGGCAGCATTAGGATTTTTATTCGGTAAACTATCGGAATGTGCTGTCACATTATCTCCTTAAAAACTTGATTCACTCAATCTCCAGCTTCATCCAGGACTGAGACAAATTTTCGGCATATTTAAGTTATTATTGTTAATATTTTTATTTTTGGTCAGTAGCTTCTGTCAATAATGTATAGATGTCATTCCGCGAATTTAACTTCCTTAATTTTCCGCACATTTGGCTATTGCTCATTACTCGGGATATTTGAGAAAGTGCCTTTAGGTGATCGGCTCCTGCTATATCAGGCGCCAATAGTAGAAAAATTAAGTCTACGGGCTGTTCATCAATCGAATCAAATTCTATTGCATCGTCGGTTTTGCCAAACACACCGTATAACTTGTTTAAATTAGCGACCTTACCATGAGGAATCGCGACGCCGGCCCCTACGCCGGTTGAACCCAGTCGTTCTCTTTCCATGAGGACATCCATCACCAGGTGCTGTTCTAATCCAGCAATATCGGCAGCTTTTCGGCCAAGTATTTGTAAAGCTTGCCGTTTATTAGACGCTTTGAAATCTGGAACCACAGCATCGGCCGATATAAAATCTACTATATTCATTACGGCATCCAAAAAGAAGCAACCAAAATCATTTCTTAAATTCTAAAACAGTCATCACTATTTTTGTCGACGGGACATTATGTCTGGTTTTACTCCAAGTCAACCTTCCACAAGTATAAAATAACTAATTATTGGCAATGCCAAGCAACGAAAATCAGAGTGATTTTTGCCGCCGGCGTTGCACAGAGGATGGTATTTTTAGAGCATCTCTATATTTTGCCACTGTCCGTCTCGCAATATCAATTCCATGACTTTTGAGTAATTCTACGATTCTATCATCAGATAAAATTTTTGATGCTGGTTCCTCGTTTATTAGTGATTTTATTTTAAATTTCACCGCTTCCGCGGAAAAAGCGTCCCCTCCTCCCGCTGATGCTATTGAGGATGTAAAAAAGTATTTTAGCTCCAGCATTCCTCTAGGGGTTGCAATATACTTGTTATTAGTTACACGACTAATAGTGCTCTCATGCATTCCTATAACCGCGGCAACGTCTCTTAGGACAAGGGGTCTCAAATGTTGAACCCCAAATCGAAAAAAGGCATCCTGTTGAGAAACTATTTCGGAGGCTACCTTAATAATCGTTGTTGCGCGCTGATGCAAAGATTTAACAAGCCAGTTCGCTGATTGAACACAGTCGTTTATAAATTCTTTATCAGATTTTTGTAGATGTTTTCTCGATACTTTGGCATGGTAACTGTTATTTATTAAAACTTTGGGCAGGTTATCTGGATTCAACTCCACTATCCAGGCTCCATCCGGCGTTTCTTTCATTAAAACATCGGGAGCTATATTTTCCTCAATAGCTTGTTCATAAACTAAACCCGGTTTTGGGTTTAGAGCACGAATTTCTGCTATCATTTCAGTCATATCTTCATCATCAACACTGCAGATTTTTTTTAGCTCATTAATTTTGTGTTGCGCTATTAACTCTAAATTATCCAATAATGTTGCCATGGCGGGATCTAGACGATTTTTATCTCTCAATTGAAATGCCAAGCACTCGGACAAATTACGAGCAAAAACCCCAGAAGGTTCGAAATACTGTAGTTTTTCAAAAACATTATCGATTTCCGACTGCGAACAACTAAGTGTCTCCATTACGTCCGATGGGTCATTAAGAAAATAGCCAGTGTCATCAATCATCTCTATCAGATATGCGCCAATCATTCGTTCTTTTGGATCAGGAAAATCGATCCCAAGTTGTTCGTAAAGATGTTGCCTTAAAGTTTTGCTGTCACTTGCTGTTTCATCTATGTTAAAAGTAGGGGAGTCAAAGCTTGTATTTCCTCCACTACCGCGGATTGTCCCTTCGTTATTTGCTAGGCCAAAATTATCGGCGTTCGCAGTATTCTCAGAGCTAGCGCTACCCCAATTATTTTCGTAATCGACGTCATTTGGGTCGTCATTTTGCTCTGGTAGTGTCTCAGCCGTAGTTCTCACCATTGTATCGTCGGTTGCTTCCTCACCAAACTCATCAGTGCTAATTTGGGCATTCGCTTCATTAGCTTGTGCATCATCATAGGCCGTCATATTATCTGAATTCGCTTCTTGTAGAGTTGAGTCTTCACCCTCATCTCTTTCTAGCATGGGGTTTTTTTCAAGTTCATCTTCAACAAAATCCGAAAGCTCACGGTTAGATAATTGTAATAGTTTGATGGCTTGTTGTAGCTGTGGCGTCATCACAAGAGACTGTGACTGTCTGAGGTCTAACCGCTGTGAGAGGGCCATTGTGCGCGCCCTATAGTTTAAACCGGTCGCCGAGATAAACTCGCCGTACGTCTTTATGAGCTACTATCTCAGAAGGTGGTCCCTCCATTAGAACGGCACCGTCGTTTAATATATAAGCCCTATCGATAATGTCTAAAGTTTCCCGAACATTATGATCTGTTATCAAGACTCCAATCCCTCTGTCTTTTAAATGGGCTATGAGATCCCTTATTTCATTTAGTGCAATTGGGTCTATCCCTGCTAATGGTTCGTCAAGAAGTATGAAGTTTGGTTGTGACGCTAACGATCTAGCAATTTCGACTCGTCGTCTTTCCCCTCCAGATAACGCCAAAGCGGGGGTTCTGCGCAGGTGAGTAATCGAGAATTCTGCTAAAAGGTCTTCTAGTAATGCATCACACCGGTCATTATTTGACTCTGTAACCTCAAGGATTGAGCGAATATTTTGCTCGACAGAAAGACCTCGAAAGATAGAGGCTTCTTGGGGAAGATATCCAATGCCCAATCGTGCTCTCTTAAACATTGGTAATTCCGAAATGTCCGTCCCGTCTAGAAAGATAGATCCGTAATTAGGAGTTATAAGACCAGTTATTATATAAAAACATGTTGTTTTGCCGGCACCGTTTGGTCCTAATAGTCCTACTGCTTCGCCTCGATTTAGATGAAGGCTGACGTCGCGTACCACAGGACGCATGTTGAACCTTTTCCCTATATTCTTTACGACTAAACCTTCATTTTGTCTCACCAATCGTGGTGTTTTATTGGATTCTTGGCGCTGTTTATTTCGCGAGGGGATATCTATTTCTTTATTAACCATAAAATCACTTTTTTTCAGGTTGCTTCACATCACGATTAAATAGTCCTCTTACTTTTTGATTGCCATCAAGCCCTGATTTAGATAGCAAACGGCTCCTACCAGTCTTTAAATTTACTTCAGCAATAGAACCATTCAATTGTGACTTTCCTCTGGTAATTTTAACATGTCCCAATAGGGTAACAAGTTCTTTTTCTATATAATAGATTGCCTCATCACCAACAGCCACCTCGTTTGGTGTGGAAATTTTTACGTTGCCAACCGCCTCTATTCGATTTGCTGTTAGAGACTCATCCTTGGTTTTTGTGAAGTATACTTTTAAAGTGTCAGCCCTAACTTGTTTTTCTCCTCTTTGAGCAGTTGCATTCCCTTTTGCAATCGCTAATCTTTTTTTGTCCCAATACTCTAGCCTTTTTCTGGCTCTTATTGTTTCCAAGGCAGTTTTTAATCTAAGGTTTTTTCCTGTTAATACTGCGACACTATCATCTAAGTCGTAGACACCATAATCACCATAAGCTATTCGGTTAGAGCTTAATATAATTACATTGCGAATAGCTTCTAATCGATATATTTCAGTATCGCTTGCCTGCGTTTCTCGATAGTGAGCTTTTATAACATCAGATTTTAATTCGAAGTTGTTTTGTTTCGCAGTTGCCTCACCGCGTGCAATATAAACTTTTTTGTCAGATAACCACTCTATACCTTCGTTTGCCTCGATGTGTATTGGATCGAATTTTGTTTCAAAGTTTGACTGGGAAAAAGCAGTATTTGTGTTCTGAATTATTATAAGGCACAGTGTTAGTAAACTTGTGACTATCATATTTGATATTTTTAAGTTAATCACAAATTACTCCCGCGCGAGCCTCTTAAGATGGCTTTAGTTTTTCCAGTAAAAAGAACCCTTGTCCCTTCTCGGTCGATCTCGAGCCCTTGTGATGATATTTCGCCGGCCAATCCGTGAACGTTAACGTGACTCGTGCTAGACCCTATCCCATTTAATAAATCTATTTTTAAAGAATTTGTTCGGAACTCATATCCTTTATCGTGAAAAACAGTAACGTCACCTGACAGTTCCAGAACTTGGTTGCTGCGATAATATACCCCTTGATTTGAATCGATTGCTATCCAGCCGGACGTATTTAGAAAGATATCGGCTTTTGGGCCCTGAAGAAGAACTTGATCGTCAGACTTGTCTTTTTGTGCGGCGCTTATGGCTGAGATTTGATACGGGCGTTGGGAGTTATCCATTCCAACATATTTTGGGTGCTCAATTAAAAGCCCGTCCACTCCTATTTCTTCTACGAGGTTTGCTGTTACACCAAACTTCCTTTTATCTGGCATAATTTGAGGCCACGCAAAAGTAAGTCCTACTATAGCTAAAGCTATAGCCGGGAAGAAAAGCTTGATTAAACTACTGACTCTTCCCGAACGAGAATATACTTTTTTGGATTGACTTCGATGTGACAATCTTAGTCGTCTTTGAGGGGAAGCTTTTTCTGAGATAATATTCAAGTAAACATTCAATCAAATAAATTTTAATTTAATTAACAACTGATGACATATACCAGATTTGATGTTCAATGACTAAAAATATCCTCATTCTCAAAACCAACCAGATCCAAGTTAGCCCTCGTTTGAAGAAATTCAAAGCAAAAAGCTGCTAATTTGTCTCGTTCCTCCCTAAGTAAACGTTGATCGAGGATTTCCTTAATTTTATGTAAATAAAGAACATCAGAAGCAGCATATATTTTTTGTTCTTCTGTAAGATTCTTAGCGCCCCAATCGGAAGATTGCTGTTGTTTAGATAGATCGTGGTTCAGCAATTCTTTGCATAAGTCTTTGAGGCCATGTTTATCGGTGTAGGTTCGAACCAGTTTGGAAGCAATTTTTGTGCAATAAATTGAATTTGTTTGAGCTTTAAGATACTTTTTTATGATAGCCACGTCAAAGCGTGCATAATGGAATACCTTTGTTATATCTGGGTCTTCCAATAATTTAACTAGATTTGGGGCGGTATAGTTGCATCGCTCAAACTGAACCAGATGCGCATTCCCGTCTCCTGAGGATAGTTGTATCAAGCACAACCTATCTCTTTGGGGTTTTAATCCCATCGTTTCGCTGTCTATGGCCACAACTGGACCAAGATTGAGACCGGAAGGTAAGTCGCCCTTGTATAAGTCTATAGCCATATACTTATTTTCATTTGCTTATTACTCCGTATTATTTTCTGCTGAATCTAGATCTGAGAGGTTATTCACCTATGTCTTGCCACCTATGATTTGGTCTTCGTAAAAATGTGATATTTCTTCATCAGTATATCCAATTTCCTTGAGAATTTCCTCGTTATGTTCCCCTAGTAGCGGGGGTAATCGATCAATAGTCGCAGGAGTTTCAGAAAAATTTATCGGTGGTGAAGTTAGTTTTATTTTTCCCTCTGATGGGTGATCTATTAACTGGAAAAAATCGATATCATTCAAATGAGGATCATCTTCTAGTTTATTTAACTCTGTTGCCTCGCCGTGCGGAATGTCACCAATGTGTAGAGCTTCTAAAAGATCGATCGTTGTCCAATCTTTTACTAATTCGGATACTAGTTCATAAAGTTCACCAATTTTTTCACTTCTGAGCTTAGGATTTACAACTCGCGGATCGTTCGCCAAATCTTCTCTTTTCATTATGGAGAAGAAAGTTTGCCAATGTTTTGTTGTATATGGAAGTGCGCAAACAAAACCATCCAATGTGGCATAGGGTTTGCGATGCTCTGCCATGGATCGCTCGTACCCTCTGCTTCCTATAGGGGGATCAAAGGTCATGCCTGACTGGTGCTCTACTAGATTGAACCCTACCATTGATTCGAACATTGGCACCTCGACTAACTGACCAATCCCATCATTTGTTCTGCTGTAGAGTGCCGCTAGCGTGGCATGTGCCGCAATCTGAGAACATATTTTATCGCAAATAGACGCATTCACAAAAGTAGGTTCCCCATCTCTACCTCCTTGCATTGAGGCCATTCCAGAAACACCCTGAATGATATCGTCGTAGGCGGGTCTTTTCGCATATGGTCCGGATTGCCCAAATCCGACTAATGCAACGTATATCAATTTTTCGTTTATCTTAACACAATCATCAAAGCCTAGCCCCAATCGATCCATAGCTGCGGGCCTTATAGATGTCATAACTACATCCGCACTTTTTACCAAACTAAAAAATACACGCTTAGCGGCGCTTTTCTTAAGATCCAGAACCAGACTCCGTTTGTTTCTATTTGCATTCAGAAAAAAGTGCCCCATTCCATTATTACGAAATGGTCCTATCCCACGGGTGATATCGCCATCGGGAGATTCGATTTTAATTATCTCTGCACCATAATCACCCAGAATTTGGCAAGCGTACGGACCAAAACCAACAGAAGTAAGGTCCAAAACTTTTATGCCTTTTAATGCACCTGCCATTTTGATTTTCCTTAAACTAAAATTCAAAGTAAACGCGGTAGAGAAATAACACTATCAGGATAATACTCAATATTTATAGCAACAATATTATTTTTATAGAAAGATTAAGTTGGAAAAATTTCTAACTTCGTTTCTATACTAAGTGCGGCCCCATGAGAAAATATTTAAATGCGAAAAAATTAGGATAATGAATGGTTGAAGTAAGTATCGAACGTGTTGAAGGTCTTGCAGACTGGTGGGCAAATCCTAGGGCCGCATCCGATTGTTTCCCTAACTGGATAAAGGAACTACGGAAAAACGCCCAAACTTCAAATGCTCTCAATATGTCTGACTGTTTGCCGGCGATTGAGTGTATGCTTCAAGGTATAATCGTAGAATTCCCTTGTGATATGACTTTTGAATATATTGGCATTAAGGAAAAGTTTGGGAAAATGATAACATGCAATCATCTCGGTTATCCAATTATCGGAGGTCATGAATCAGGACAATATAATAAGTCAGAATTTGAAAATTATCATATTATTAAAATCGGACTTCCCTGGATTTTTAAAGTTCCAAAAGGGTACTCCTGCTTATTCACTCAACCGTTTAATAGAACTGGGAAAAAGGACGCATTCTGTCTTTCTGGAGCGGTTCGTTCTGACACTTACTACAATATGGTAAATATACCATTTGCAATACAGCTAAATAATGTGAAGGATTCAGTCACATTTAAAAAAGGCGATCCTTTGGTTCAGATTATCCCGTTTTTTCGAGAAACGAATATGAGGCTAAAATATGAAATGGCAGACAGAGGTAAATTGGCTAGAGTTATTAAGGATATAAAAACAAATAGAAATTTCTATAAGGATCAAGTGAAGACTAAATCGTGATTCATAAAAAATATTTGGATTGTGAGTTAAAACACACGCCAAGCCTATATTTTATCGACAATTGAGTTAAAATATTAGGGAATTAGAGCGCGGTATTGGCAGGCGAAGGATAGAGAGACAATGGTAACCAAAGTTTATAACGAGCTAATTATTCAATACGCTGGCGATAATTTTTTGCATTATTCTAATGAAACGGAGGGATCCAACCTACAGCCCGGACTGTCGCAAAGAGCCGCTTTCGAGGGCTTTGAGAGTGGCGATATACAAGTTGTTAGGTTTCTTAATACTGTTACTAATGATCATGTTTTTACTGCCGATTTGGTTGAGATAGGAGCCTTGCAATCCAATGATGATTTTGTTGAGGAGGGCAACGTTTTCAGGCTTTTTCAGACAGAGGTTGACGGGTCGCAGGCCGTCCATCGTTTTTTTAACATTGAAACGGGATTTCATCATTATACCGCAGATGCCGATGAAATAGAAACTTTTGAGGCCTCTGGTTCATATTCTTCTGAAGGAATAATTGGTTATGGGGGGGTCGTAGATACGCGAGAAGCGGCTCAGATTTCCGGAAATCAAACCACTATCAGAATAGAAGAAAGTTTTGAAAATGTCTCTTTAGCGAGCGCTGGAGCCTTTAATTTGTCTTTGGATAAATCAAATTTTTCTTCAGCTGGCACCTTCGATGGTTCGCTCACTGCAATGACTGACACGGGCGAGGAACTCCCAGAATATCTGAATTTTAATGAGTCCAGCGGACAAATTTTTGGTTATACGTTTAAGGAAGGTATAGGTGATACGAATGTACTTGTACTGGCCGATGATGGTGTGTCGCAGGTGTCAAGCAATTTTGTGATATCAGCTAGTGATAATAATTCTAAAGATGAGGCAGGAAATTTTTCGGCAAAATCACTAGCAGCAATAATGTCGGTAGATAGCAGTTCGGTTGGGGGAAGTTTTGTACCCACAATCACTACAAATGTTAATTCAAGTATTGGAGCGGCCGCGACTGCTTCGGCTTCGACAAATTTGGAAACCTTTAAAGCAGCCAACCCGACCATTGATGGAAGCGGAACAACCATTGCCGTTTTGGATACTGGAATTGATCTAGACCACCCATTTTTTGGCCCAGATGCGAATGGTGACGGAATATCTGATAATATTGTCGCGTCTGCTGATTTTCATGGCGATGGCAATGGGGCACAGGACTCTGATACCCATGGGACTCATGTAGCAGGGATTGCAATGTCGTCGGACTCGACACACCCAGGTACAGCACCGGGGGCTAATGTCGCGGCAATTCAGGTATTGGGAACAAATGGTGGTTCGTTTTCTGGTATTGAGGCTGGTTTGCAGTGGGTTTTGGATAATCGTGCAACGTATAATATCACTTCCGTCAATATGTCTTTAGGAGCTTCTGATAATTCCTCCACCACTCAGTTATCATCATTGAGTGATGAAATTGCCGCATTGAAATCGTTGGGTGTTATAACGTTTGTGGCTGCTGGTAACAGTTTCGCATCATTCAATGCTGAGGGGGTGGGGACGCCGGCCTCCGATCCTAATGCGCTGGCTATAAGTGCTTTAGATAGTGTGAATGAGGGTGCAGCAAGTTATTCTCAACGAGATACAACAATCACAAAAGTATTTGCGCCCGGTACGGGAATCACAAATGCTGCGCCTGGTACAGGGGCGGCCACACAGACCTTAAGTGGAACAAGTATGGCGACTCCTTATGTTGCTGGCGTCTCCTCGTTAATAAAGCAGCTGAACCCGAACCTGTCTGTTGATCAATTTGATACTTTTTTGCAACAATCAGCATCAATTTTCTCAGACCCAGCAACCGGCGGCGATTACAGGATACTTGATGTAAATGCTCTCGGTATTCTTGCGGCTGGCGGAACATTGCCAGAGTCACCAAGCTCGCCCGCTCCGGAACAACCCAGCACAGATGATCACCCGGATGCTATAGGGTCAAATACAGCGGTAGTTCCTGGAGTTTCTGTAACAGGGAATCTTGAAACAGGTGGAGATAAAGATATTTTCGTGGTTTCTGGAACAGCAGGATCAACTTACTCAATTGATCTGAGGGGAGCACCGTCGTCGTTGGGGACCTTGACGGACCCAATTCTTACGATTTTAAATTCAAATAGTTCTCAGATAGCTCAAAATGATGATGGAGGGACTGGTTTTGAATCTAACTTGACTTACAGCCCATCAGTGACGGGCGACTTTTTTATCGAAGCCGGTGCTTTCATTTCTGGTCTGACTGGTACTTACCAACTTGATGTTACCGATGTTACTGTACAAGACGATCATTCTGACAACATAGGCGATAATGCAACTTTGATTATTGGAATTAATCAATCTGGTGATTTGGAGATTGAGAATGATACTGATGTTTTCGCCTTAGACGTTGAAGCTGGTGTGACCTACACGATAGACCAAAAAGGTTTCTGGTCCTCGGTTGGGAATTTGAGAGACCCATTATTGACATTAAAAGACTCTGCTGGAACTATTTTAGGTCAAAATGATGATGGAGGTTTCAGATTAGAGGCACAAATAATTTTCACACCAATCAGCACTGAAACGGTTTATGTTGAAGCGGGTGCATTTGGAACGCGGACGGGGACTTATGAAATTTTTGTGGGTGCATCTGGGACTTCCATTGATAATGATGTAGCTGATACTCCTTCATTAGAATTGACTCCTATAGTTCCAGGAATTTCCCAAACGGGAGATGTTGAGGTTGGAGGAGATAAAGATGTTTTCTCTTTATCTGTAACATCCGGAGCAACATACCAAATTGATATGAGGGGATCGACTTCTAATGTAGGTACATTAACAGATCCGCTACTACGTGTATTAGATATTAACGGAGAAGTACTTGGCCAAAACGACGATGGAGGACGTGGTTTTGAAAGTTTGCTAACTTATACTGCTTCATCTACAGGCGAAGTGTATATTGAGGCTGGAGCATTCAGTCCTGCTTTGACCGGTACCTATCAGATAGACGCGCTGCAAATATCTATTGGCACGAGTAGTCTTGGCGACACAGTTGGCGGCTCGATTGAAAATGCTGCTTCTGCGAACTTGAATAGCATTTTTGCTGGTAACATTGATTTTCTTGGTGATAAAGACATGTTTAAATTTTCCCTAGAAGCCAATACAACTTATAGGTTTGATATTCGTGGTTCACATAGTAATCATGGAACTCTTTGGGATCCTCAGGCCTTTTTATATAATGATAATAACACCTTAGTTGCGCAAGATGATGACAGCGGAACAGGCTTTGATGCTAGTATAGCCTATACTGCCACTGAATCAGGTGATTATTATCTTAGTGTAATGGGAAATATTGGGGAAATGTCTCAGACTTCGGGTAGCTACTCAGTAGAAGCTATTTTCTTTTAGTTCTGGGTTTATTGGGTCAATGTAGGCTTTGATTCAAACAAAAAATCGATAAACACTATTTTAGGTGTAGTATGGAGGACCAGATCTATCAATCATCATTTTATTATAATCGCGTTGCTTTGAAACTGCGGCGTCTAATAACTCCCTGATTTTAATTAAATCATTAAGTTCTAAGGTTTCAGCTTCATTAGCCAGTCGTCTTAAATCATTGTCTGACATTTTATTATCCCAAAATTAAAAAAAAAGTAATAATAATTCATTAAGCGCGTGTCAAGCGTAATTAATGCAATAAAAAATATTTTCTACTCATTATCATTTGTAATCAGCCTCTATCCTGGCTGACAACAAAATGGTTATAAGTTTGTCTTTTTTGAAAAGGTCGGTAATTCAGAAAAAATTCATTTAGAATTAGGTATATTTTTTGAAAGCCGGAAAAGATGGCCTTGTTTTTCATCGTTAATTACTAAGATGCTGCCATCAGCGAGAACTTCGATATCGCGGACGCGTCCAAACACATTCTTAAAAATACATTCTTCCTTTTCAGGTTTATTATCAGCTGACAAGTTAATAAGATATATGCATCGATATTTCAACGCGCCTACTAATAACTTTCCTGAAAATTGTTTAAACATTTTACCCTCATAAAAAGTTAAACCTGAGGGGGCTATACTTGGTGTCCATACCCAAACCGGGTCTGTGAACCCTTCAGGGGAGTAATTGAGGCCAATATCCCCGCCTATATACTCCTTCCCGTAAGATATTTTGGGCCAGCCATAGTTATGATTTTTATTGATAACGTTTATCTCATCGCCACCGCGGGGTCCGTGTTCATGGGACCATAATTGGCCTGTCGATTTCTGAAAGTATAAACCCTGAGGGTTTCTGTGGCCGATTGAGTATATTTCAGGTAGCCAACCCAGTTTTCCTGTTGGCTTGGTGCCGTTAATCGGGATCCTTATAATAGAACCAGGATGATTACTTGGATTTTGCGCATTAGATCTATTGCCTCTGTCGCCCAGTGAGGCAAAGAGATGAATTTCGTTTAGGGCTAATCTGCATCCAAAGTGAACGCCACTCCGTGACAAATGGTTTGAAGTGAATATGTCTCGAGTTTGTATAAGTTTGTTTCCCAACAATTTACTTTTTGAGATGGCAACCGTTAAGTTCTTGTTAGCTGTTAATTTCGAATAACATAAGAATATATAATTGCCATCTTTTCTTTTTTGGACGGCAACATCTAACAATCCGCCTTGTCTGTAAAATGCAGAACGTGGTGTGCCGCTTATTAGCGTTTTCGTTTTTGTATCTAAGTTAAATAAAAAAAGTTGGCCAATCTTCGTTGTAACAAGTACTTCGTAAGGGGTCAGGATCGCCAGTCCCCAGGGTAAATAAACGGTTCCAATTTTTTCAATTTTGATTTTGGAAGTACTTATTTCTGCAGAACCCGCTTTACAACCTAATAATCCCACAACATTAAAAATGACGATAAAAATCGAACCCGTAAAAATTTTTTTCCACATTGTTATACTGTTATACCCTAAATATTATTTTTTGATCTGACCTATTCAAATAAATACATTAACACCGAAATGTTAGTTAAATAAATAACGTCTTAAATAGGTCCTTGGAGTTTGTACCTTTTTAGCAAACAGTTTTAGAAAGGTCCCATGTTGAGCTTTGTTATAATACTCATTTTAAAGGAAGCAGTGAGAACTATGTTGGGTCTGTTCTCAAACTTTAACAAAGTTGATGGTGTCATTTGACGTGCGGTTTTAATGGAGACTTACTTTATCAAATAGACCACACAAAAGTGCATATCAAACTGTCATACATTTTGGTGCAGTACATAATGCATGACAAATCTTCAGATAAATACCTGTATAATCGAGATGGTGTTTATCTTGCTAAAGGATCTGCTCAGGAGGTAGTAACTTCGAAATTAAAGATCGGTAGGTTTTCGATCAGTTTATCATTCACTTTTATTTGTCAATGTAATAGAATTATAGCGAGATATAGGACTACCCAAATCAACAAATTCCGACGTTACACTAAAATAATTTTCTAAGTTGGCAACTAATTCTTCTACATTTGTATTCGTAAATACACTCTGATCCATCTGGCTGGCAGGTCCAAACTTTCCAGCTATTAAAATAGAACCCTCTGTCTTGAGAATGCGTTTGAATTCCAATAGATAATCGTCAAGTGGGCTGAGAAAGTATATGACGTTTATGAGCAAAATCTTGTCTACGCTTTTTGCCGCTATAACATTTTCTGACTGCTTTGCATCCTGATCAAGTATTTTTACTTTTGGATTATTACTAAATTTAGAACGTAGATCAGCTAAAAATGTTTTGCTGATTTCAAAAGCGAAAACTTTTTGTGGGTCCTTGAGGAGAATTTCATCAACGGCCTGGCCATTTCCCGACCCAACTTCGACGACTACATCGTCATGATTTACATTTAGTCTTTCAACACAATCTGGTATCATTGCCAGATTACCAAAGCGCATCAATCTTTTAGTAATATTACCTATTAGAAAATGTTTTGGTTGGCGCATATTCGCAGCTATTAATTTTGTATATTGTAGCTTCCTAAATATGAATATCGCAATATGATCAATAATTGATTTTTCCACGAACTTTGTACCCTAAGTAATTGGCCTTAGTGAATATAACACTTACTAATGCAAGATAGCATTTAGCTTAACAAAGAAAATTAAAATTACAAATAATCAACCCATCACGGGATCTACCCAGTAAGCAGTACCCTCAAAGTTAAAGCTAGGTAAGTTTTCAATGATACTGTCCTTCTCAGCTTCAGCTGCAGTATAGAAGTGAGTACCTGTTTGAGTATTGAAGAAACGGAATACTGTGTCAGCTGCTGCATTTGTTGGATCAGCTGCTCTAAAGGTAGGTCCTTAAAAGTTGAGTGCGTCTAGGTTGTTAATACTGAGTCACGTTCAACTGTGCTACCACTCAAGAAATGTGTTCCAGTGTCTACATTGAAGAACCTGTATATGCCACGATCTATGTCTTCTGGCCTAACAAGATCAGTAAGTTGTGCAATGCCATTTGAAAACTGAAGGGTTTCAATCGAAAACAATGAGTCCACACCATCTCGGTCAGCTTGGTTATCAGTGATGATTAAGTCTTTACCAGTTTCCTGAACGCTGTATTCGGATGGGAGACCAGAGAAGATAGCTATATCTGTTCCGTCACCACCGTTTAAAGTATCGTTACCAGCACCACCTGTTAAAGTGTCATTGCCAACTTTTCCATTTCCAACATCATTTCCAGCGCCCAAGATAATGTTATCATCGGAGAAACCTGCTGTGAGCGTCTCATCAGTATCAGCCCCTATTTTGGTTTTACCTGTTCGTAAACTAAAATAAAGCTGATCAGTCTTATAATGGGGCCTGATATCGCAAGGTATTCTTCGTATATACTGATATACTCCACCTCTTTTATGAAGATATGATGCTTGTTTTATGTATGACACTTTGATATGCGCTTTCTGCGATGTAGTTGCACAAATGCCTACATATCAATAGCTTACAGTTGATGTGATTAGATAAATGGTGCCCAGGAGAAGACTCGAACTTCCACGACCTTTAAGTCACTGG
>PAQA01000041.1 GCA_002709155.1 Rhodospirillaceae bacterium | reverse complement strand
TTGCTCACCACCATAATTATCATTTATGAATTTAATTACGGTGTCTCGCGACATTTTACTTATAATTTCGCCAGTGCCCAGAACCGGACGGCCAAGGCCCTGGTCTGGATAGGCTGTCGACTGGAAATAATCGAAAATTATGTCATCTGGTGTATCTGCACACTGTCCTATTTCTTGCAATACGACATTGCGTTCGCGATCTAACTCTAATTCTGCAAATATGGAGTTTTGCAGAATATCACTTAGGATATCTACTCCTAAGTTCATATCGTCCTTTAAAAGTTTTGCATAATAAGCCGTTTGTTCCCGAGATGTATATGCATTGAGATGTCCTCCAACAATCTCTACTTCCTCAGCTATGGCCGCCGCACTTCTACCGTTAGTACCCTTAAATGCCATATGTTCTAGAAGATGGGCTACCCCATTTACATCTGCGGACTCATTCCTTGTGCCAATTCCAAACCAAGCACCAAGCGAAACGCTCTCCACAGAATTCATTGTATCACTTACAACTCGTATACCATTATCCAAGTTAGTAACTTTAACTTGAGACTCAGACATTTGTATTATCCGCTATATAATTGGCTACCGAATCAAAATCATCTGGAAGCACGACTGTGTGTTCTTTTTTTTCTAATAAATCATCGAGTTGAACAGGCAAATCAGGATAGAAGCCCGTCGCCCCATGCACAGCATCAGGAAATTTAGCCGGGTGAGCGCAAGCCAAAGAGATAATTGGTATTTCTGAAGACACCAATCCAGATGATCTAATTTGATGCGCTGCTTCTAATCCAACCGCGCTATGGGGATCTATTATCTCACCAGTATCCTTATGAGTTTTTTTTATTCTAGCTAAGGTAGTTTCATCGTCGACACTACACGCTGAGAAAATATTTGCCCTCTTAGCGATTAGCTCCGTTTCGATGTCAAAATAGCCGTCAGTTCGAAAATTCTCTATTATTTCATTTGTTAGTGAACCATCACGTTCGCATAAATCAAATAAAAGTCGCTCAAAATTACTAGACACCTGGATATCCATACTTGGACTCAAACTAGGCCTGACCCGCTTAATTTCCATTTTACCAGAATTAAAAAATCTTGATAAAATATCGTTTGTATTCGTTGCAACTACCAAGTTCTCAATTGGCAACCCCAGCGCTTTTGCCGCGTAGGCAGAGAAAACATTGCCAAAGTTTCCTGAGGGTACCGAGAAACTTACTTTACGATTGGGGGCCCATAATGCTAAGGCAGCCCAAAAATAGTAGATGATCTGCGGCAACAATCTCGCCCAGTTGATCGAATTAACTGCCGAAAGGTTATATTTATCGCGATATTCTAGATCATTAAACAATGACTTGACCATGTCTTGGCAGTCGTCAAAGGTACCCTCCAAAGCGATCGCATGGACATTTGAGGAATCAACCGTTGTCATCTGCCTTTGTTGAATGTTCGAGACCCTTCCTTTAGGAAACAGGATAAAAATATCAATCGCCTCCCTGTTTCTAAAAGCTTCAATAGCAGCTGATCCAGTATCGCCCGATGTTGCCCCAACTATTGTTGTTCGCTTTTTGCGTCTTTGAAGTGCTTCATCAAATAACCCTCCGAGGATCTGCATGGCGTAGTCTTTGAAGGCAAGCGTTGGGCCATGAAACAACTCTAATAGCCACAGATTATTTTCTAGCTGCTTCAATGGTGCTACAGCTGGATGTCTAAATTTTTCATAGGTATCACGGACAAGCGCATCAAAGTCATCACTTGAGATACTATTGCTGATAAATGGTTTCATAATTTGAATCGATAGGTCCGCGTACGATAATTCCCGCATGGTTTCAATTTCATTGTTGCTAAATTTTGGCCACTCTTTGGGCACGTAAAGCCCGCCGTCTCGAGCTAACCCTGTGATCAGAACATCATCAAAATCTAATTCCGGGGCAATCCCCCGCGTGCTAATATATTTCAAGAGTATCTCCAGAGCCAATATTTCGCCACACTAGCCTTGGCTTCGCCGTCTTGCAAGAATGATGGTGCTACCTATAAAATAAAAGGATTAAAACTATGAATATCAAGACAATAGCTATCCAGTCGCCCGGGGACATGGGACATGGTATTGGCAGGCTACTTGTTGAAGGCGGTTACCGGGTTGTTTCTGCCTTGGAAGGGCGTTCAGAAAGAACAAGAACACTCTCCCAAGAGGCCGGAATTCAAGATGTTGGAGATATAGATAATTTGTTCAATAGCGTTGATGTAATACTATCGATTATGAGACCAGATAAGGCTATTGAATTTATTGAGACTCTAGCAAAAAAGGCGACCAAGTACTCCTCGAGACCAATCATTGTGGATCTTAATGCAATCTCGCCAAACACGGGAAAGAATGCGGCTCAGAAAGCAAGTAGTGTCGGATTAGAATTTATAGATGGTGGGATCATTGGTGGACCGCCTAGGGCACCCAAAAATGAAAGCCCTCGCTTGTACGTTTCTGGACCAAATTCGAAAGAGCTTACCACCTTGAATGCAACAGGCCTTGACTTCCGAAGCTTAGGGAATGAAATAGGTTCCGCCTCTGCAATAAAAATGTCATACGCGGCTATGACAAAAGGACTAACGGCCATAGCAATAAACTCAATGATCATTGCTAAGTTAGAAGGTGTAGAGGATGCATTCGCTCAAGAGTTAAATTCTAGCCAACCTAATCTTTTTAATCATATGAAAAAGTGGCTGCCAGATATGTGCCCAAAAGCTTATCGATGGGTGGGAGAAATGGAGGAAATAGCAAAAACTTTCGATGACAATAATTTATCGGAGAAGCTTTTCCATGGCGTAGCAGAAACATACATGGTTGTAGAAAAGTCCATTTTGGGTGAAGAAATTGTGGAAAAAAGGAAAAAAGGAAAAACAGCTGAAGATGTGACAGATATCCTTGCCAGTTTCGTCTCGAAAAATTAATCTTCTAATAATTTTTTGAGGCTTTACCGAGATATCTACTGTTCAAGTGTTCCAAGAAGGCCGTTATCGAGAGTGGGCTTCCCGTCGCTTTAATCAATATTTCTTTGGTACTAAGTGCGCTTCCAATGCTATGGACGTTTTTTCTCAGCCAATTCAACAGTGTAGAAAAATGTCCCTTCGAAATTTGTGCCAATATATCAGGGTGATCTTTTCTAGCGGCAGAGAATAGTTGAGCAGCAGCCAAAGCACCAAGAGTATAGGTAGGGAAGTAGCCAAATGCTCCGTCATACCAGTGTATATCTTGAAGGCAACCCTGCAAATCATCAGGCGGTCGCGTCCCAAAACTCGACTCAAATGCTTCGTTCCATGCATCAGGTAAATCCGCAACTGAAAGATCACCGCACACAAGGGCCTTCTCTAGTTTATACCGGAGTATAATGTGAAGAGGGTAGGTGATTTCGTCCGCATCAACCCTAATAAAGTTAGGAGTAACTCGCCTTGAATTGTTACTTAGCTCCTCTGCTTTCCACTGATCTCCTTGCACCATAAATTCTTTTTCTATGATGGGGGCCAGAAACTTAAAAAACTCCGGGGAGCGACAAACTTGCATCTCCATTAATAGTGATTGACTCTCATGAACCACCATCCCTCGTGCAGACCCCACAGGCTGTCCTCGCCACCGACTTGGCAAACCTTGCTCGTACAGAGCATGACCCGTCTCATGGATCACACCCATCAAACTGCTTGTCCAGTCATTCTCATTATAACGTGTGGTTATTCTGACATCATCTGGAGTGCCGCCCGAAAAGGGGTGAACACTTGTATCGAGACGACCTTTCAAGAAGTCAAACCCTAATGCCTTCATAATTATTTGACCTAAACTCTTTTGATTCTGAATAGGCACCGGGGTTGGATATGTGGGAAAATCAATATCAGCTTGATACTCTATTACTTCTGGAAGGAGCTTCTGCAGTGCTGGTTCTAATAAAGCAAAAATTGCATCAATTTGGGCCGATGCCCCACCCGGCTCGTATTCATCTAAAAGGCTATCATATGAATTAGACTTGAATGTTTCCGCTTTAATAGCAGCAATCTGTCGCGTTAACTTAACAACTTCCCCTAATGATCCAGCAACAACCTGGAAGTTATTCTCTTTTCGAGCCAACTGCCACTGCCCCTCGCAGGTAGCACAGGCGCGCGAGTGTTCTTCGACCAGCTTAGGAGACAAGGCTGCTGCATGTCGATAAATGCGCCGAATTTCAAATAAATTTTTCTTTTCTATATCACCTAACTCAGCAGTATCTGCTTTATCTACCAATTCTAATGTTAATGGATCGGTTAATTCTTCATGTTTCAAAACAGAGAGAATGGCAATTTGTTCGGCGCGTGCGGCACCAGACCCGGAAGGCATTATCGCTTGGCGATCCCAGGAAAGCATCGCTATCGCATCCGAGAGGACCGCAAAACGGTGCCATTTTTTGGTTAATTCTAAGTATGATTTTTTACTATTATTAGTCATCTTCACGTTTACTAGTATGATAGACGATATAAACAGCCAGTAACGTAATGGCCAAAAGAAACCAGGTTACAGCATATTTCAAATGCTCGTTTCTTACCTCGATTTTACCGGCAGCACCTATGGGTAATTTATACGGACCAGGAGCCCTAAGTTCATCGATATAATAACCAGGAACTGGTCCAATATCTCTGTATTCGGCAATTTGTTTTGTGTTAACATACAGCCAAACCTCATTTATTGGTTCGTTTTCAGGAACAAAATAACCTTTCCTATTGTCCCCTCTCAAAATTCCTTCCATGACAACGATACCTGCCGGCGTCGTTTGAGGCCTGCTTTTCCTTTCACGAAGTTTTTCTGGAATCCAACCCCTGTTTACTAGAACAGTACGATTTTCATTAAAGAGAAAGGGCGTAATTATATGAAAACCAGCAGTACCCTCAAAAGTCCGCCCTGTCAGCAAGATTTCCTTATCGTGTAAAAAACGTCCTTCCGCTCTAACACGCGTATACCTCCAGTCAGTTTCTTTTTTTATGTCTAAAGGCGGCATAACAGGCTGTTTTGCCATCTGTTGCTCAAATGTCGCAATGATATCTTGCTTCCAACTCATACGTTGAACCTGCCAACTACCCAGAAGTATTAAGACAATAAATGTTGGGACGGCAAATAAAGTTGGCCCCATCGTTGGTTTAAATTTCCACTCGCCTGACATCTAGATAAAAACCTTCCAAACTTTATGCAGTCCACTTTCAAGTTGAACAAGGACCTGAACTGTCAGAATTATGACTAATTGATCAATATTTGAAAACCGCAACCTCAACAAACCAGGGTTCCCAAACCGGATCTCTTTACATGATGTCGAAAACAATGCCTCGTCGTAATACTACATTTATAGAGTTTATATTTATCGGTTGTGATGGGCACCACTTATAGCATGACAGCTCAAACACTTGTTGAACGAGCTAACTACGGATTGACCGAATCAACCGCCCCACCAATAGATACTTACGAACAAAAAGAGCCAGACTACATCAACAAAGTGCCAATACCAAGCAGCAGCCTCAAACCCAAAGTGCTGTTCTGGTGTAAAGTGACCAGCCCTTGACCTAAACCAACACACAATCAAGAAACAGGTTCCTACAAAAACATGGAACCCATGGAACCCCGTCGCGAGATAAAATGTGGACGAGTAAATGCCATCGGTGAATTTAAATGTTGCGTGGTCATATTCATAAATCTGCAAGGCAGTGAACGCTATACCCAATAGTATTGTATAACCAAGGCCCTTTATTAGGTTCTCTCGGTCATCTTTCAGAAGCGCAGCATGTGCCCATGTAACGGTGCATCCCGATAATAACAAAATCAAAGTATTTATTAGAGGAATATCCCAAGCACTGAAAGTCTCGACCCCTGCTGGTGGCCATATACCAGTATCTGGGTAAAGGGAAGCATCAAAAAATGCCCAGAAAAAAGCAACAAAAAACATCACCTCTGACGCAATGAACAGCAACATACCATACCGCATTCCGATTTGCACTATCGGTGTATGATGACCCTGATGTTCAGCCTCTTTAATCACATCCCACCACCAAAATGCCATTGTTAAGAGTATCCATGCTAAACCGACACACATGATCAATGCGCCAAAGGGTTTTTCGTGCATAAACATAATTGCGCCAATAGCAGTAACAAAAGCTGCTAGTGATGCCACCGCTGGCCATGGACTTGGCTCTACAAGATGAAAGGAATGACTATGCCTGCCACTCATGAGTTCTTCTTTCCCTCTCTGGTCTAACAATCAGATTTAGCCTTAAGCAAAAGTAACTGTTTTACTTTCCATTAACAAGTTCTCAACCTACTTTTTCTTTTTTCTTTTTGTCTGCTAATGACTGATCTTGAGCCGGGAAGAAAGTGTAGGATAGTGTTATTGTAGTAACATCATCTAGGTTCGGGTCGTTAACTATGTCCGGGTCTATAAAAAACGAAACTGGCATCTCAATCTCTTCTTTAGAATTCAACAGCTGCTCGGTGAAACAAAAGCAATCTATTTTATTGAAATATAAACCTGCTTTTTCGGGAGTGACATTGAAAGTTGCTGTACCAACTATCGGATTTTTGCCCGTATTTTTTGCTTTGTAAAATGCCAAAGCATTTTGTCCTACTAAAATGTTCATTGATGTTTGTACCGGTTGGAAATCCCAATCCAAGGTGGGTTTAGTATTTGCATCAAACCGGATTTTTAATTTTCGTTCCAGTGTTTGAGAAGGAGGGGTAATCGCTTTCTGCGTTGTGCCACCATACCCTGTGACCTGGCAAAATAACTTGTATAGAGGCACTGACGCATAGCTTAAAACCCCCATTCCCATAATCAATACCAAAAGAAAACCCAGCGTTCTGTACTTCTTCACAGCTGGCAAATGGGAATTTTGATAACGAGTGGACACGTTTAAAACATCCGTACTATGGTAATCAAATAAAATAAGCCAGAAAACCCAAGAACTGCAGCGAGTACCGCAAGGTTACGGCCACGTTTGGTTTCACGAAAAGCTAGACCCGTTTCTGGTTGAGGTTTCTTGCCGGTTGTATCAATCATACCTAAGGTCCAATCCGTTACAAGACAGGGTTAAAGTTAGTGCAGCGGTCTACGATCATAGCAAAAAATAAGAAGAATAAATAAAATATAGAAAAACCAAAAAGCTGCTTACAGTTCTTCTCTGAATCATTCCTCATAACCCGCCATGCCGCCCCTATAAAAAGGGCGCCCAAAAGCACCGACGCCACTCCATATACCGTTCCTAAAGTACCAAGCCAAAAAGGTGCTATACCCAGTGGACCAAGAACAATGCTGTAGAGCAAAATCTGTTTTTTTGTCTCATATCTTCCATGAACCAATGGCATCATAGGAACGCCGGCCGCTTTGTAGTCGTCGCTTCTGTACAGCGATAACGCCCAAAAATGCGGGGGTGTCCACATGAAGATAATTGTAAATAATGTAATCGATTCGATACTGACCGTGCCAGTCACAGCTGCCCAACCTATCATCGGCGGGAATGCTCCAGCCGCGCCACCTATTACTATATTTTGTGGCGTACGCCTTTTTAGCCATATCGTGTAGACAAAAACGTAGAAACTTATTGTTACCATAAGCAGTATAGCTGCGACCCAATTTACAGCTAAACCCATTACCATCACGGACCCGCCAGCAAGTAAAACACCGAATGTGAGGGCCGCTTCGGCAGTTACCTTTCCCGAAGGAATGGCGCGCGTTCGTGTTCTTGACATAACCGCGTCTATATCTCGATCATACCACATATTTATCGCTCCCGACGCTCCAGCCCCAATAGCGATACAAAGCACAGCAATTGTTTGAAGGATCAGGTTTCCATCACCAGGAGCAAGGTATAGACCAACAAACCCGGTGAAGACTACAAGTGACATAACTCTGGGCTTCAATAAAGACACGAAATCAAGAAACGGCGTCCAACCCGACCCAGCCGGCTTAGACAACGTATCAGTGGCTAAAACTGTATTGAACACGATAACGAGCCCCAAACTTCTTCTAATCTATCTTAATTGTTAACCCGCGGTAGATCCTCATATGTGTGGAAAGGAGGTGGGGAGGATAAAGTCCATTCCAGTGTTGTAGCACCTTCACCCCAGGGATTATTTTCCGCACGACGCTTTCGGATAAATGCTTCAAATATCATTATAACAAATATTATCGTTCCCAGTCCCGCCATATAAGCTCCATAAGATGCCACTTGGTTCCATCCGTGCAATGCCTCTGGATAGTCGATATATCGTCGCGGCATCCCTGCCAAACCAAGAAAATGCATCGGAAAGAATGTTAGGTTTACTCCGATAAACGTTATCCAAAAATGCAACTGCGCTAGAATATTGCTGTAATTATAACCACTCATTTTAGAAAACCAGTAATAGAAGCCACAAAAGATCCCATAAACTGCACCAAGTGATAACACATAATGAAAATGCGCGATGACGTAGTAGGTGTTATGAAGCATAATATCAACCCCAGCATTAGCGAGGACGACGCCAGTCACACCGCCTACCGTAAATAGGAAAATGAAACCCAAAGCCCATAACATTGGTATTTTGAAAGTGATCGACCCACCCCACATGGTCGCTATCCAGGAAAATATTTTCACTCCCGTTGGGACAGCAATGACCATAGTAGCGGCGGTAAAGTACGCCCTGGTATCGACGTCAAGCCCAACTGTATACATATGATGCGCCCATACAATAAATCCTACGAAGCCGATCGAAACCATAGCGTACGCCATTCCCAGATAACCAAAAATGGGCTTCCGGGAAAAGGTCGAGATCACATGGCTTACTATACCGAAAGCTGGAAGGATCATGATGTAAACCTCTGGGTGACCGAAGAACCAGAACAGATGCAAAAATAATATGGGGTCTCCACCACCTGATGGGATAAAAAACGTAGTTCCAAAATTTCGGTCTGTAAGAAGCATTGTGATCGCCCCAGCAAGTACAGGAAGAGCGAGTAAAAGTAAAAACGCTGTTATTAAAATTGCCCAAGCAAAAAGAGGCATGCGGTGCAAAGTCATCCCTGGGGCACGCATATTAAATATTGTCGTTATAAAATTGGCTGCCCCCAAAATTGATGATGCACCTGCTATATGAAGCGACAAGATTGCCATATCCATGGACATGCCTGGCGTTCCTTCTTTCCCGGACATAGGCGGATAGATGGTCCAACCAACTCCAGCCCCCCCATCTGCAAACATTGATAAAAATAACAACAGGAAGGCCGGGATCAAAAGCCAGAAGCTAATATTATTCATTCGCGGAAATGCCATATCTGGAGCACCGATCATAAGCGGCACAAACCAGTTTCCAAAGCCACCAATCAACGCTGGCATGACGACAAAAAAGACCATAATCAACCCGTGGGCGGTTACGTATACATTCCAAACATGTCCATTTTCCATATATTGAACGCCAGGGTTCTGAAGCTCCATTCTCATATACATCGATATCCCACCACCAATGAGACCTGCACAGATAGAAAAGATAAGATACATTGTTCCAATATCTTTATGATTGGTCGAATATAACCACCTCAAAAACCCAGTTGGCATACCGTGGTCATGGCTATCGTGTTGGGCATGATCCGCACTCATTTTATTTCCCCTGGCTTACTGTTTGTTTTCAATAGTGCCCGCCACACGAAATTTGGGCGGAGCAGATGCGAATTTAGTTTTGGCTTCAGTTAGCCAATTTTCATACTCTTCTTCCGACACAGCTTTAACAGCTATCGGCATGGCAGAGTGGTTTATTCCACAAATCTGGTTACACTGACCATAGACCCAGCCTTCCTTATCTATCTGCATCCATGCCTCATTGATCCTTCCGTTGATCCCATAAATTTGAACGACGGCTGACGGGAGGAAAAAGGAATGCATGACATCATTACTCGTGATGAGTAATTGAATCTTTTTCCCTGTTGGAACAACCAGCGGATTATCAACTGAAAAAAGATATGTTTGTGTTTTTGGGTCTATCTCTTCTTTTGGAATCATGTAGCTATCAAATACCACTTTTTGGTCCGGATATTCGTATGTCCAGTACCACTGGTTAGCAGTAACTTTTATTGTCATGTCCGGATCAACAGCGCGATCCCCATAGTATAGGGTTTTGAACGACGGAACCGCAACGATAACCAAAATCAATACGGGTACAGCAGTCCATAGAATTTCGATAAATGTGTTGTGTGTAGTCTTTGTAGGATTTGGATTATTGGATGCCTTAAATCTAAAACAGACATATATCATCAAAACCAAAACAAATAGCGATATTGCTGCTATCAACCACAAAAGATAGTCGTGAAATTCGTGAATACGGACTGCAACAGGGCTAACTGGTTCAGGGACGCCTAGTTGCCACTCTCGCGGCAAGGCGGCGAGAGCGCCTGTGATCATCACAGTGTAAAATAATATCGTTAAACCAACTAATTTTGTCAGTCCCACTTTCAATCGCCGAATTATTTTCATCCCGACTACTTTCTTGTTCCCGTGCCAGCCGTCTAAAGCTGTCCTCAAAAAAGACCTCTTTTGACGCCGGTTATGTTGCTCATCCCCATGAAGCTTACTCTGGCAGTTGCAGAGTTTTGCTTGAACTAACGTAATAGCATGCAAAAAGCCAATACTTAGCCTATGATTTAAGTTATTTATTCTATAAAGACAACCCCAGTTTTTGAAATCCATGCTAGTGACATTTCTTCAAATGAACTATATCAAAAAAGACAACGATATACGATAATAAATCACTGTTTTTCGGGAAGATTAAATTAATGAGTGAGCTTAAGATAACCGACGATATATTTTTCAATCAGACCGATCTGAATCAGGATTCAATACACCGGATAGTCAACGACTCAATCGGACACTGTGATGATGGGGAGCTATTTATTGAATATCGCCAATCCGAAGCCTTTGGGTTTGACGATGGCCGTTTAAAAACAGCAACATTTGACTCATCACAAGGTTTTGGTCTTAGAGGTATAGTTGGAGAAACGAGAGCATACGCTCACGCATCCGAACTCTCTGAAACATCCATCAAACGTGCTGCTGAAACTGTGAAAGCCCTCAAATCCGGACAACAAGCTTTAGCTTCCAATAATCCCGCACGAACAAATGCGAAATTATATTCAGATGAAAACCCAATCCTGAGCATGGAGTTTTCCGATAAGGTTAAACTTTTGCAAGATATTGATTCATATGCTCGTTCCAAAGACCCCAAAATTCAACAGGTTTCAGCTTCTTTGTCAGCTTCTTGGCAAGCAGTTCAGATCATACGGGCGAATGGGCATCGTGCCGCAGATATAAGGCCATTAGTGAGGCTAAATATATCCGTGGTTGTTGCGGATGGTGATAAAATGGAAGCTGGGGGCACGGGACTGGGTGGCCGTATGGGCTATGCCAGCTACATTGAGACTGAAAACTGGCAAGCTCAAGTAGACGAGGCTTTTCGGTTAGCGATGGTAAATTTAGAGGCCATCCCAGCCCCTGCTGGAGAGATGGATGTCGTTCTCGGTCCAGGTTGGCCTGGCGTTATGCTACATGAGGCTGTTGGCCATGGATTGGAGGGCGACTTCAACCGTAAAGAAACATCTACGTTTACCAACATGATTGGAAAAAGGGTGGCGTCGCCAGGCGTGACTGTGATTGATGATGGAACAATCCCGGATAGACGAGGGTCGATTACGATTGACGATGAAGGAACTCCGTCACGAAGGAATGTTTTAATTGAAGATGGAATACTAGTGGGATATATGCAAGACAGACAAAATGCACGGCTGATGGGCGTTTCAGAAACCGGTAATGGACGAAGAGAAAGTTATGCTCATCACCCCATGCCGCGTATGACAAATACCTACATGCTGGGCGGCAACGAAGAACCAGCAGAAATCATTAAGTCAGTTAAAAATGGTTTATATGCCGTAAATTTCTCTGGTGGGCAGGTGGATATTGTTTCTGGAAAGTTCGTTTTCGCAGCAAGCGAAGCGTACCTGATAGAAGATGGAAAAATAACTAACCCAGTGAAGGGCGCAACACTTATAGGAAATGGTCCAGAAGCTATGAATAAAATTTCTATGATAGGCAACGACATGAAACTAGATGACGGTGTTGGAACTTGTGGAAAAGATGGACAGGGCGTTCCAGTTGGTGTGGGTCAACCTACTTTGAAAATGAACGGAATTACTGTTGGAGGGACAGCCGTTTAATATGTTTAAAGGGTTTTTCAGCCTGGAAATGGTCTTCTATCGATTTGTATTTAAGCTCTCTTTTAGTTGTCCTAATATTGTAATTCGTCAAAAATGGGACTGACTGACCTGGACCATTTACCCGAAAACGCGTCCAGCAATTCCTCTGCAGGTGTCCGGCCTCGTTCGGCGATGTCCCGAAGTGTTTCTAAAAAACCAGATTCATCATTTCCCGACGGATCTAATCTGGCCCGCTTCTTTAATCCCGCCGAGGCTATCGCCAATATTTCTTTCGAAATTTCTTGAACACTTGTTTTTCTAAACGGCGCTGAAAGTCCTTTAATAGGAACTTCATTACGTAATGTCTCCTGCTCCTCTATGCTCCAATCCTTAATCAAATCCCATGACGCAGATTGCGAGTCGGCATCGTAGAGCAGACCCACCCACAATGCCGGTAGTGCGCACAAGTTTCTCCAAGGACCGCCATCAGTTCCACGCATTTCAAGGTATTTTTTTAGACGAACCTCAGGGAAATTGGTCGTCATATGATCCGCCCAATCCCCCATATGTGGAATTTGTCCCTCAAAACCTTCGAGTTGCCCATTCATAAAATCGCGAAAGCTTTTTCCTGCCACGTCATGGTAAATACCATCGCGGTAAACAAAATACATAGGTACGTCTAGAATGTAATCAACGTGACGTTCGAAGCCATATCCTTTTTCAAACACAAAAGGCAGCATTCCGCATCGATCAGGGTCTGTGTCAGTCCACACATTACTGCGCGAAGATAGAAAGCCACTTGGTTTGCCACTTTCGAATGGGGAGTTAGCAAACAAGGCTGTCGCTATCGGCTGCAGAGCTAAACTAACTCTGTATTTTTCAACCATATCCTTTTCATCTGAAAAATCTAGGTTGGTTTGAACTGTGCAGGTTCGGAGCATCATATCGAGACCCAAATTGCCCACCTTTTGCATCCATCGGTTCATGATGGCGTAACGTCCTTTGGGCATCCAGGGGATATCATCCCTACTCCACAAGGGGTCAAATCCAAGACCAAGCATACCTATGCCTAACTCTTCTCCAATCTCCTTTACTTGTGCCAAGTGATTGTGAACCTCATCACACGTTTGGTGAATTGTTTCTAGAGGAGCCCCCGAGAGTTCAAACTGCCCCCCGGGTTCCAAGGTTATGGCGCATCCGTTCAGATGTAGAGCAATTGTCCTTCCTTGCTCTTTAATTGGGACCCAACCAAATCGCGTTAAACGAGACAAAATTTCCCCGATACCGTCGGTTCCCTCATAAGGCAATCGTTTTTTGTCGGATAGACGGAATGCAAATTTTTCGTGCTCTGTGCCGATACGCCAGTTTTCACGAGGAGTACAACCAGATAACAGATCGTCAATTAATTGCGATTTACTCTCAATTGGAACGCCCGATGGATCAGGTGAATTAGACATAATGACCCCAAAAAACTGTAAAATTAGCAACCATACTCAATTATTCGCTCCGAAGGAATATTCCAATCTCCAACAGACGCCTGCCAGCAGGCTAATGCCGCGAAAGCAGCAGTGTCAGATCTCAATACTCTTCCCCCTAAACTTACACGACACACATTGCTGAGTTTATCGAGTTGGTCAAGTTCCGAGTTGGAAAAACCACCTTCCGGGCCGATCAATAATCCCGATGGCCCAATGTGTTTTTGGAACTCCCGCAGAATTGGCTTTCCTCCTCCTGTTTCGTCGCAACAAAATAAAAATCGTTCTTCTGGCCATTTTTTTAATAAATCTTCAAACTCAGTTGGTTCTCTTATGTCAGGAACAGTTAGTCGATCAGACTGTTCGGCGGCTTCTATTGCATTCGATTTCAATCTCTCTGTGTTTATACGCCCCACCGCTGTATTTTCGGTAAAAACAGGCCAAAGCACACTAGCTCCTAGTTCGGTCGCCTTCTGAGCGATGAAGTCAATTCGCAATCTCTTAATCGGCGCAAACACAAGCCAAATATCTGGAGAAGAACATTGACTCCTTATACAAGATTTCGCGCAAACCTCTATTTCTTTTTTTCTAATTGCGGTAATTTCGGTCTCCCATTCGCCATCTACGCCGTTGAAAAGTCCTATCCTATCGCCTTCGTGCAATCTTAAAACATTACGAAGATAATGAGACTGATCCTTGGGTAGGGTTAGAAGGTCATCAACAGCTAAATTTTGCTCTATAAATAAACGCGCTTTTAAACTACTAATAGTCATGATTTACTCTTCAATTGATTTGGCTTCTGGTGCTAAAGCTAATAATAAGCCTAGAAAACCGGTAATTAGATAATTATGCTAATAGAGGAAAATACATTATCAGCCAAATTCTTTTATCGGGTTCGATTATTTCTTGGATCTAATGGTTATTTCTAAACTAGCCTATCAAAAATTTTGATGTCGGTCATCATATGGTCCAAGAATGTGAATTTGGATAACAGTATACGTTAGGGCCCCCATTATCAGTATGACAAATTTTAGTGATATATCTGAAGAGGGTTGGGTAAAGAATTTACTCCCAAAACCGGTTCGACCATATGCCCTATTAATGCGTCTAGACCGACCAATAGGCACTTGGTTACTTTTACTTCCCTGCTGGTGGAGCTTGGGTTTGGGCTGGCAGCTAAACCAGGAGAAAATAACTCTTTTGGAACTTGGCTATTTATATTTTTTATTCACCGTTGGCGCTATTTTGATGCGAGGCGCGGGCTGTACAATTAATGATTTATGGGACAGGAAACTTGATCAGTTGGTTGCCCGAACCGCGAATAGACCTATCGCTTCGGGCGTTATCAGCGTCAGTAATGCCATATTATTTCTTCTACTTTTATTAACTCTAAGTTTAATGATATTGTTGCAACTGAATGAAACTTGCTGGCTCTTAGGTTTTTTGGTTTTATTGTTAGTTTTTTCATATCCAGCGTTCAAGCGATTTACCTATTGGCCACAATTTATTCTAGGGCTCACATTTAATTGGGGCGCTCTAATGGGTTGGGTTTCTATTACAGGAGGAATAGATACACCAAGCGTCATTCTATACTTAGCCGGCATATTTTGGACACTTGGTTATGACACAATATACGCACATCAAGACAAAGAAGATGACGCCCTAATCGGTGTAAAATCGTCTGCCTTAGCCCTTGAAAATTTGACCAAACCCTTCATTTACATCGTTTACATTATAACTATTTTAGGAATTTTTCTGATAGGTTGGATAAGTAAGTTTTCCATTCCGTTTTATTTGGTTTGTTTGATCGCTTTCTGCCAATTGATTTGGCAAATACGTGCTTTAGACCTAGATAGTCCAAACGATTGTCTCAAAAAATTTAAATCAAACCGTTTCTTTGGCTTCCTGATAACTTTTGCCATATTTCTGGGTTGATATGAGCCAATATCATCGATTTTTTATCCATAAAAATACAGAATTGATATCACCTCCGTTAGTCCCTGAAATAAAGCTTCATCTAGCTGTTGATGCCACAGAATTGTGGCAAATGACGACAAAAGAGTTAAAAGATAACGATCTTCCTGCACCATTTTGGGCATTTGCATGGGCTGGCGGACAAGCCTTAGCGCGCTATATCTTAGACAATCCTCGGTTAGTAGAAGATAAATTCGTTTTAGATATGGGAGCGGGAAGTGGGCTTGTAGGACTATCGGCTCTTTTTAGCCACGCATCTCGGGTTGATTTTAAAGAAATAGACCGCTTTGCCGCAGAAGCCATACATCTCAATCTCACCGCGAACCAGTTAGATCCGAATTTTCAAATCATACTCGAACACTTGCCGGAATTAACTCCTCAAAACCAAAACCGGTGGGATGTTATTTTAGCTGGTGACGTCTTTTATGAGCAAGAAATGTCAAACATTATCTTATCCGATTTACGAAAGTTTGCTCGATTAGGGAAGCTTGTTCTAGTCGGCGATCCAGGACGAGCATACTTTCCCAGAGAGGGCGTTAAAAAATTGGCCCAATACTCCGTTGAAACTCCAATTGACCTTGAAGAACAAAATATTTCCGAAACAACAATTTGGCAAATAATACCACTACCGTAGGTAATCCTGAATGACTTCTAATCATCAAATAACTTTGAGGTATTTAGCCAGACACAGCGGCAGCATTGATTGAGGCTACGGCTAATTTTACAGAAACCAATAAAATAGCCGTGCCAACTTGACCCTCCTCAATTCTTTTAGAGAGGTCTCTAAGCCAAATATCTATGATCCAGAATGTCGCGAGCTGGATCACTAACGTGACTATTCCCCAGATGACTATATCGTATACATTGACGCTACTCGCCATACAAAATGCCAGGGGAATTGCAAGGCCTAAAATAGCGCCGGCAAGCGAAATCGCTGCTGCAGTATTGCCTTCCCGTATTAATGCTCTTTCATCATGCGAGGTGATCCACATGTAAATGAACACCCCTATCACCAGCATTAAAACGGTGACGCCAAAGTGCGAGAGAAGAAAAGGAATTCCTGCGAGAAAACTCTGTATGGCAGCGTCCATTAATTTATCCACTTTTTAATAAATTTGTCATGTTCCATCTTATCATGGCCTTATAGAATTAAGTAGACTTTACTTCCAGATTATTTCTTAAGACGACAACACCGTTCCCTGCACTAATGTAAGGGTTTTGACAATTTTATTATCGAGCATTTGCGCAACTTTTGTATCAAACAACTTGAAATGTGGCATTTGGAGATGACTTTCAAAGGCGGACTTATCATCATAAACCTCATATAGAAAACATTCCCAAGGTTCACTGGGATCGAAACAAACATCAAATTGTTTACACCCCGGTTCAAGCTCAAGTGATAATCGCGCGTTTTCCAACATTAGTGGCTTGAACTGCTCACTGTGATTACGTTTGACCGAAAAATTAACCGTGACAACGAACATTTGAACCCCCCAATTTTAAATTTATAGGATTAAATAAAATAAATTTTAATTTCGCGCACAATTTAAAGAGATGACAGTTACTTTTCCTTGGCCAGTTTTGTTTCAACAAGCTTTGCCCAGTAACTCGCTCCAAGCGGCAGTACTTCATCATTAAAATCGTAATGTGGATTGTGAACCTCACAATTCCACTCACCCTCACCTTGTCCAATGGTTACATAACCACCGGGGATTAAATTCGACATATATGCAAAATCTTCGGATCCCATCACTCTGTTACTATTTCGATTGACATTAGCCTCTCCTACTATGGCTGCGGCAACATCCCCCGCAAAGTTGATTTCATCTTCAGAATTTATTAAAGGAGGGAAAGTTGTACGAAAATCAACTTCCGCAACGGCTCCCATTCCTTCTGCAATATTTTTTGATAATCTTTTAATGTTGGTTTCTATTAACGACATGACATCATTCGAGAATGTCCTCGCAGTACCTTTCATAATAGCAGTGTGCGGTATTACATTATACGCATCTCCCGACTGAATTTGGGTAATCGATAGCACTGCTGTTTCCTGGGGGCTGGTATTTCGTGAAACAATCGTCTGGGCAGCCGTTGCTATGTGTGCAGCAATAATTACTGGATCGATCCCAGATTCTGGTCTGGCGCCGTGCGAACCGTTACCACGCACGACTATATCAAAAAGGGCTCCTCCAGCCATGGCTGCACCGGTCCGCATTCCAAATTTTCCTACCGCTAAACCAGGTCTATTGTGCATTCCATACACTGAATCACATGGGAATTGGTCAAATAATCCTTCGTCAACCATAGCCTTCGCACCACCAACACCTTCTTCACCCGGCTGGAAAATAAAATGAACACAGCCTTCAAAGTTCTTGGATTCCGCAAGGTATTTTGCAGCACCCAAAAGCATTGTAGTATGTCCATCGTGTCCACAGGCATGCATTACATTGGGGGTCGTAGACTTGTGCGAAAAAGTATTATTCTCTGCCATGGGGAGAGCATCCATATCAGCCCGCAAACCGATACTTTGCGTAGCATTACCCACTCGTAAAGTTCCGACAACGCCGGTCTTTCCAAGGCCCTGATGCACCTCTAGGCCCCAAGCCTTTAACTTTTCAGCAACTAAGGAAGACGTGCGGTGTTCCTCAAACCCTAATTCTGGATGAGCATGTATATCGCGGCGCCAGGCAGTCATTTTTTCGTGATTAGCCGCTATCTCTGGTATGATTTTCTGATCGGTCACTGTTTATGCTTTCGATATGAGTTGTATTAAAGATTTATTCATAAATGAAATAGAGTTTAGAACTTCTATTCACCATACGCCCGTGTTACCCATACTTGCCCAAGGCTCTTTAATTTCGAGTGCTTCACCCTTTTGCAGAAGTTCAATGGAGACGCCGTCTGGAGATCTTATAAAAGCCATCCGGCCTTCTTTAGGCGGTCTATTAATTACAACGCCACTTTCTTGCAAAGACTGGCAGAGTTCATAAATGTTATCAACCTGATATGCCAAATGACCAAAATTTCGCCCTCCAGAATATTCTTCTGGATCCCAATTAAACGTCAGTTCTAAGGTTGGTGACCATTCAGCTTTGGCAGAATCAACGTCGTCGGGCGCACTAAGAAATATATTTGTATAGCGACCAGCTTCACTCTCCGTCCTTCTAACTTCGACCATGCCAAGCTTGCCACAATAAAAGTCTAACGATTCCTCCACGTTGCTGATGCGGACCATTGTATGTAGATATTGCACAAAATTCTCCTAAAACAGTTGCCATTGAGAGGAACCAAAACTTATATTTTGGCTTCAGCTCAGGATTAAGTATTAATAACGTACACATTAAAGTATACCGTTGGTAGAACGGAACTAACTTTAATGCTGAACTATGTAGGTGGTGTATCTTTGGTCACTCTGGATAATCAAGTCAAACACAAAATCGAGGGTGATGCCTACAGGTGGGCAATTTTGTTTGGTGTCTGGTTGATATACTTCAGTTTTGGATTGACTGTCGCTGCTTTAGCTCCCCTAGTTCCCAAGGTGTGCCAAGATTTACAGATAAGCTATGGGGAAATGGGGCTTATCTTGGGTGCTTGGCCCTTTGTTTATATCCTATCAGCACTACCATGTGGCATTTTCTTAGACCGAATAGGCCCCCGACGCGCTCTTTTTCTAGCGGCCTTGATAATGGCACTGTCGGGATTTTTGCGTTGTTTCTCAGACACGTATTTTATGATGGTTGTAGCAGTATCTGTGTTTGGTTTAGGAGGACCGCTCATTTCTATTGGCGCACCTAAACTGATCGCTTTTTTATTCGAAGGAAAAAATAGGGGGTTGGCAATGGGGATTTATATCACCGGCCCTGGTGTCGGGGCAGTTATAGCGTTATCCATCACCAATAGTCTTTTATTGCCCCTATTCGATAATGATTGGCGTTTAGTCATCAGTGTCTATGCCTTCTTTACATTAATGAGTGGATGCATCTGGCTAATTCTCAGTTCTCATAAACTGGCGCGTATTGTCGAATCTCAAATTCAAGCTGAAAAGAGTGGCCCTATCGCCGAAACATTTAGAAGCCTGGCATCTATCCCCAGCGTGCAAATAGTTTTGTTGATGAGCATTGGAATTTTTTTCTTCAATCACGGGCTAAACAACTGGCTTCCGGAGATTATTCGATCAAAGGGCCTTAGCTTTGCTGAAGCGGGTTACTGGGCAGCTATACCAACCACCATAAGCATCGTGAGCGCTCTTCTGATTCCGCGTTTGGCCACAACAGAACGGAGAGTTCTAGTAATGGGCTTGCTAATTCTCGCGGCTGGTTTGGCAACAATTTTATTGCATACTGCACCCGGCCTTCAACTCGCATTCGGTCTATGCCTGCAAGGCTTGGCCAGAGGCGCAATGATGACTGTTGCGCTTTTAATGTTGGTAGAAATACCAAATGTTGGACCTAAGCGCGCTGGAACAGCAGGAGGTTTGTTTTTTACTGCGGCAGAAATTGGCGGTGTAGCAGGACCACTTGCAATAGGCTTTTTACACGATCTAACTGGTAATTTTTCCTATCCACTAAATGTATTAACCGGCATCACAGTTTTGCTTTTAGGTTTACTTTTTGCACTTCAAAAAACATTGAAGCGTGACTTAAATTAACTGACGTTCCGAGTTTCACTTAACAGGCTGTTCTACGTACACTATAATACTTTTAGATGGTCGTGACGAAAGGACAAAGTCAATGACTAGAAAACGAGTAGTTATAGAGATGGGAATGGGCACAGACATTCGCGGGAAAGACTATACTAAAGCTGCATGCCGGGCATTGAAAGATGCTCTTTGGCACAATTCGCTTGGGATAGCCGATATAATGGGTGTTGATGTTGATTCCATGTGGGTCGAAGTCCGCATAGGAATCCCCCAACCTGAAAAAGTCAACGCACAGGAGGTTCTCAGTATTTTACCTCATGGAACAGGTCAAATTTCCTGTATAAAAGGCGGCCTAGAGATTGAGAATACTGACCGGAATGACTTTACCATAATAGCAAATGCGGCAGCTATTGTTTATCTCGATGCACCCGAAGGAAATTCTCTATGACAATGAAGCGAGCCATACTTGAAATGGGTATGGGTAACGACTTACACGGCGAGGATTATACCAAAGCAGCAGAACGGGCGATCAAAGATGCACTGCATCACAGTTCGCTTAGTTTTATTAGAACTCTAAACATTAATAAAAATCAACTATTTGTGAATGTTACGATTGGCGTACAAAAACCTGAAAATGTGGAAACGAAAAGATTGGAACAACTACTTCCAGTGGGAGTTGTCTCAATAAAAGTGGTTAAAGGTGGGCTCGATGTGCCCGATCATCAAAACAACGACCCCGCAGTGATAGCTAGTGCCGCCGTTGAAGTAATGTTAGATGTTTAGTTCAAATTAATGGAAAAGAATTATCATAACATTATATCGGTTTAATATAATTTAGAATTCGACAAAAATTTTGGGATCATACAACATTTCTCTCAGTCAATGCCAATCCTCTAATAATTCTCTCGTAACTAAACCGCGATAGGTCGAGTGTACGATATTCTCCAAAGGTGATTAATTCCATTATAGCTCTTCCTATGGCTGGAGATTGTTGTAAACCGTGTCCTGAGAAACCATTAGCGAAGAAAAAGTTATCAATCTCCCCGTGGGGACCTACAACTCCATTTTGATCCAAAGTATTATAGTCATACCATCCCGCCCATGCATTGGTGACCTTGACCGCTTCAAAAGCAGGAATGCGATGAGCTATTGCAGGCCAGATGATTTCGTCAAAAAGAGGGTAGTCTACGTCCATGTCATCCCAAGAGTCTGGGTCAAGATGAGCAGGGGGAGAGACACCGCATACGAAACCAGTACCCTCCGAGCGTATAAAAACACCAGAAACGTCAATCACTAATGGTAATTTAGGATTTAACTTTTCCCTACAGTCCAGTCCGTAAATAATGCGTTTTTTTGGAACCACCGGTAATTGAATTTTCGCCAATTCCGCAACAGCGCCCGCCCAAGCCCCAGCCGCGTTGACTAAGAAACCGCAACCCACCCGCACCCCGCTATCTAATATCACTGCGCTTATCTTCTGCTTGTGCTTAACTATTTCTTTCACTTCATCATACAAAAACGTAACGCCAAGAGCACGCGCTTTTGCTCGAAAAGCATTAAGCAGCAGACTAGGATCGAGCCACCCCTCCCCTTCATATCCAAAGGAGCCAAGGGCAATGCCGTCTATATTCAACCATGGAAACTTAATTTTTAAGTTATCCGGGTTCAATATTTCAATCTTGGCCCCGCACTGAATTTGTAATCGTTGATTTTCAGCTAAAATTCTTTGACGTTCGGAACTAGCAAGGAAAAGATAGCCTAATTCACGCCAACCAAGATCAACAGTTTCGTTATCGACGCTTAAATATTGGGAAGCGCTTTTTACAAAATCAACACCATATAGACCAATTTCGATATTTTCTCGGATTGAGAATTGCTGTCTAACACCCCCCAAGGAACGTGGCGTTGATGCTTTAGCAAAACTAGGGTCTCGCTCAATAACAACAACATCCCCTTGGAAGTTAGGACTAGCCTTGAGAAAGTATGCTATAGCACTCCCTATAATACCGCCACCAATAATGACAACATCATACATCTGCGTCATGGAACTCTCTTAGTATTTTCGTTTAACTTGAAAGGTATGTCTCGATATTTCAGGTTTTCCACATCCTACAATACTAACTTTAAGTTAAATGCATAACAGATTTCAAAAAAGGAATCTTAATTTATTCAACAATATTGTATACTATTGAGGAACTTCTTAGCTCATCGAACTTCGAAAGTGTTATGGAAAATAGAATATGGGCAAGTTCACTTCAATAGTGTCGGCACCTACTAACAGCAGCGCTGGTTTTTCAGCTGCCATAAAAAAGCCTCGCGGTCACCCAGAAGTAATCAACATACAGGAACTAAAAACCGAAATTGAGGCATCTTGGGGAAACACGGAGACACCCAACGAGTTTAAAGCAGCTCTACTTGATATTTTACGCAAGAGCCTTAACAACGGTTCCCAAGTCATAAAAGATCGCTTCTTGTCTAGAAATAATGGTGCAGAGACAGTACTTGCACAAGCATTTTTGATGGATACTCTTATTCAAATAACCCATGAAACGATTATTGAAAAACTTTACAGAGCTCCAAATCCAACTCGGGGAGAACAGTTATGTATTGTTGCGGTGGGTGGATACGGTCGTGGGGAATTAGCTCCCTCGTCTGACATTGATTTGCTTTTTTTACTTCCTTACAAACTCACACCCCACACAGAACAGGTCGTAGAAACAATACTGTATCTGCTATGGGACATGCGCTTAAAGGTTGGGCATTCCACAAGGTCTATCCAAGAGTGTATGCATCAGGCTAAAGCGGACATGACAATAAGGACCGCTATTTTAGAATCCCGTTTTATAACTGGCGAAATATCCTTATTAAGCGAGATGATTAAACGCTTCCAGCGCGAGGTGGTGGTTGGCACAGCATTAGATTTTGTGGAAGCTAAGTTAAAAGAATCCGAAAATCGTCATAAAAAACTTGGCGACTCTCGATATTTTATTGAACCAAACATAAAAGATGGGAAAGGCGGGCTGCGGGATTTACATAAGTTATTTTGGATAGCCAAATATGTATATCAAACGAATACTGCAGAAGAGCTAGTCACAAAAGGTATTTTATCATCGCGAGAAGCCAATCACTTCGCCAAAGCCCAGAAACAACTTTGGACAATACGCTGCCACCTCCATTATTTGGCTGGTCGCGAAGAAGATAGATTGACAGTTGATCACCAGCACGAAATAGCAACGAAACTAGGGTATACTGATAGATCCGGTAATATCGCCGTAGAAAGGTTTATGAAACATTACTATTTGACAGCGAAGAATATTGGCGATCTTACGAGAATATTCTGTGCCGCAATAGAGGAAGAACATCAAAGAAAGCCGCGTTTACGAATCTCTGCTCCTTGGCAAAAAAATAAAGAGCTAGGAGATTTTAAACTTGAAGGCGGGCGTTTAAATTCAAAGTCGGATGTAATATTCGATAAAGATCCAGTCAATTTAGTAAGAATGTTTTATGTCGCGCAACAAAATGAACTGGAATTCCATCCCCATATCTTGCGCTTAGTAACACAGAACCTCAAAAAAATCGATCGTGCTCTGCAAAATAACTCTGAAGCCAACCGACTATTCTTAGAAATATTAATATCTAAGAAAGGGCCTGAACGTATTTTACGACGAATGAGTGAGTCGCAGGTATTTGGCAGGTTTGTTCCAGACTTTGGAAGGGTCGTGGCACAAATGCAGTACGATATGTATCACGTCTATACAGTAGATGAACACACCATAATAATGCTCGGTATTTTGTTTAAAATTGAAAGTGGAGAGTTGAAAGAGACTGCTCCTGTGGCTTCCGAAGTAATTCATAAAGTGATATCCAGAAAAGAATTATATGTCGCTGTGTTATTACACGATATTGCGAAAGGTAGAGGAGGAGATCATTCTATACTCGGCGAAAAAGTTGCACGTCGTTTATGTCCGCGATTTGGATTATCCAAAGAGGAAACGGAAACAGTTGCATGGCTAGTACGCTGGCACCTGCTCCTAAGTTACGCCGCTTTTAAACGAGACATAAATGACCCCAAGACCATAGAAGACTTAAACGAAATCGTGCAGTCACCCGAACGTTTGAAATTATTGCTAGTTTTGACCGTAGCCGATATTCGTGCGGTCGGACCAAATGTTTGGAATGGATGGAAAGGGGCTCTTTTAAGAGATTTATTTTTTAAAGCGGAAGAAGTTCTCCTAGGACAAAGCCCAAAAGAAGGCCTTGTAGAACGAGCAAATCATGTCCATAACAAGCTTCGAGATGCGTTGTCAAAATGGAAACAAGAAGATTATGAAGAACACCTAAAGCGCGGTTACCCCTCGTATTGGCTAATGTATGACATTCCAACTCTTACTAGACATGCGGAACTTGTTCTTGATGCTGAGTCGAAAAATGCCCCATTAACAATCCAAAGTCAGCGTGATTATCAAAAAGAGGTAACAGAGATAACGGTATACACCGCTGACCACCCGGGGTTATTTTCACGCATTGCTGGAGCTATGGCTTCGATTGGCGTCAATATTGTCGATGCTCGAATTACAACTATGAGAAACGGAATGGCGTTGGATAGCTTTTGGGTGCATGAGCCAAAGCTAAATTACTCTGAAAAAATGCGTTCCACTGACTATGTAAATTCTGCAATAGAACTATCTCTAAATGGTGAGTTGAAAATTAATGATGCAATAAAAAAACGACCGGGAAACTTTCCCAAAAGAGCTAGAAGCATGACAACTGCTCCAAGAGTATTGATAGATAATAAAGCTAGTACCACCCATACAGTTTTAGAGGTAAACGGGACAGATAGGCCAGGTTTATTGCATAAATTAACCCGAAAGATAGCACAGCAAAATCTCCAAATAAATTCAGCAAAAATATCGACCTATGGCACGAGTATTGTCGACGTGTTTTATGTTAAAGACCTTTTCGGTTTAAAAATTCAAAGTGACCGCCGGATAAGTCAAATCAAAAAATATATTCTAGACGAACTAAAGTCCCATTCTGACGTTGTGACGACGGAGATCAAACCGGATAAAACTAAATAAATCATACTATTCACCAAACGCTGTAAATGATTTAAACATCTATTATGTCTCTTATAAAAGCTGTCGCCACTGTGGGTGGCTATACAATGATAAGCCGAATGACTGGTTTCATTCGTGATATTCTTATCGCTGCAACTTTAGGTGCAGGTCCAATCGCAGACGCTTTCATTGTAGCATTTAAATTACCAAATTTTTTCCGCCGCCTAACGGCAGAAGGGTCATTTACAATTGTCTTTATCCCTATGCTTTCAAGTGTTCTTGAGCGGGATGGCAAACAAAAAGCTATAGAGTTTGCGCAAGAAATTATGTCATTTATGGCAGCTATACTGCTAACAGTTACTATAATAGCCATTTTTTTTATGCCTCAATTAGTGGGATTAATCGCGCCTGGTTTTGCTGATGCACCAAATAAGTTTAATCTCGCTGTAGATTTTGCTGAACTTACTTTTGTTTACCTACCTATTATTTCATTGGTCGCGCTGCTTGGAGGGATTCTAAATAGCCTAGGCAAGTTTGCGGCTATGGCCTCAGCTCCGATTTTGCTTAATCTGTTTCTTATTTCTTCTCTGGGTGTTTTTGCTAATATTTTGGAGACGCCAGGTCATGGGTTAGCAGTAGGGGTTGCTATTGGTGGGTTAGCTCAACTTATATGGTTAATAGAGGCATGCAGGCGGGCTGACGCTTTGCCTCGTTTAGTATGGCCCAGATGGACGCCGAGAGTTAGGCGATTGCTAAAATTTATGCTTCCTGCCGTTTTGGGCGCGGGTGTTGTGCAAATCAACCTTTTGATAGATGTCATATTAGCATCTACATTACCAACCGGGTCAGTTTCTTATCTATACTACGCTGATCGCTTGAATCAACTTCCCCTGGCAGTGATTGGAATCGCCATAGGCACTGCATTGCTTCCAAGCATGTCTAGAAATATACAAGCTGGGCGGTTCCAGGAGGCTACTGAGAAACAAGAAAAATCGTTAGAGATCGGTTTAATATTAACAATTCCTGCAGCTTTTGGACTAATGGTTTTATCTGATCCCATAGTAACCGCTTTGTTTCAACGTGGCGCTTTTGATACAACATCTGCGACCTCAACAGCGTTAGCATTGGTATGCTATTCGGTAGGATTACCGGCGTTTGTTATTATTAAAATTTTTCAACCTAACTTTTTTGCGAGACATGACACCACAACACCCGTACAAATTGCTGCTGTTTCAGTAGTTATAAATCTGATATTAAATTTAATTTTAATGCAATATTTTGCCCATGCAGGCTTGGCTATGGCGACATCAATTTCTGCTTGGTTGAGTGCTGCAATTTTTGCAATAGTTTTGAAAACTAGAAATTTATATTCCCCTAGAAGACAATTATTAGCAAAGATAGTTCGAATAATTCTAGCTGCCGCTGTTATGGGATTAGGGCTAGTTGCATTAAAGGAGTTCTCAGAGGATTTTGCTGAGAGTTCACGCCTCTTAGGTATTTGCGTTCTTTTGCTATTGATATTCTGCGGAGGATTTATTTATTTCATTTCACTATTTTTATTTAATGGCATAAGTAAAGAAGAAATAGTTGAAAACTTGAAAAGCTGGTCTGTTCGAGATTAAAAACATCGCCATGCAATTCTTTTGTTATGGACGTTAAAGCACTAGCTAATTTGATAATCCTTGATGCACTACTAAGGAGCACAATCTAATGGATCGTATATTTTCAGGCATCCAGCCCTCAGGAAATTTACAGTTAGGCAATTACCTTGGAGCAATCCGAAATTGGGCACGAATGCAACATGAATATGAGTGCATTTTCTGTGTTGTTGACCTGCACGCCATTACGCTGCCACAAGACCCTAAAATAATGCGAGAGGCGACTAGAGAGGTCGCGGCAGGCGTGATAGCCGGAGGGGTTGATCCCAATAACTGCATTATTTTTAACCAAAGCCAGGTTTCAGAGCATGCAGAGTTGGCATGGCTTTTCAATTGTGTAGCTCGCCTCGGTTGGCTTAATAGAATGACCCAATTCAAAGAAAAAGCTGGAAAAGACAGAGACGGCGCATTCGTTGGTCTATATACCTACCCTGTGCTTCAGGCAGCTGACATCTTGGCTTATAAAGCGACGGATGTACCTGTTGGCGAAGATCAAAAGCAACACATCGAATTATCGCGCGATATAGCTCAAGCATTCAATTCAATGTTTGAGGTTGATTTTTTCCCACTCCCAGAACCTCGAATTCAAAAAGAAGCTGCTCGTATAATGAGTTTGCGAGATGGATTAAAAAAAATGAGTAAATCAGATCCTTCTGACAACTCACGGATTAATATGATCGATGGACCAGATTTAATCGCACAGAAAATTCGCCGGGCCAAAACAGATCCTGAACCTTTACCGGAAAGATTAGAAGACCTGACCACTAGGCCCGAGGCGTTAAACTTAATTACAATATTTTCAGCACTATCTGATAGAACCATGCAATCCGTCGTAACGGAGTTTTCAGGCAAGGGTTTTGGGGATTTCAAAAGCGCGCTCTCTGACCTTGCTGTTTCTACATTGGGGCCTATCGGAGATGAAATGCAAAGGTTAATGGGGGCGCCAGATGAAGTAGATAAAATTCTTCATGATGGAGCTTTGAAAGCAAGAGCAATTGCTGGTCCAATTGTTGCTGAAGCAAAAAAAATAGTTGGTTTTTTGAATCCATAACCCAAAATTTATAATTTTAAATAGATTCGATCCGCTAATTCTGTTTTATATATTCTGTGTTCAAAAAGCTAACCCTGTTTCAAAATTTAAATGACATATGAAACTACGATGAAAAGATGTAAGGAATTTTTTGGCACTCAATGCTTGATCATAGACCGAAGTATTGTATCTATTAGGGAATGGTCTCTTCTAACAAACGAATCGAGGACATAATGTTTATTCAAACTGAGGAAACCCCAAATCCGTCTACTCTAAAATTTCTTCCAGGCAGAGAAGTATTGCCAGACGGGAGTATAGATTTTAGATCTGAACAAGATGCGAGGAAGTCCCCTCTAGCTGCCGCTTTATTTAACGTCGATGGGGTGGTTGGTGTGTTTCTTTCGGATGACTTTATCACTATCACGAAGCGTGACGACAAAGATTGGCATCTAATGAAACCCGGTTTACTTGGCGTCATCATGGAACATTTTACCGCGAACCGTCCCATCGTTATTTCAGATGGCGAAAGTGATGCGTCGGGCAGTTCGGTTCAGGACGAGGACCAGGAAGTGGTATCGCAAATAAAAGAACTATTGTACACAAGAGTACGACCAGCAGTTGCCCAAGATGGGGGCGATATTGTATTCGAGGACTTTACGGATGGCACAGTAACAGTTCAAATGAGAGGGGCATGTGCCGGGTGTCCTAGTTCTACAGCAACTCTTAAAATGGGCATAGAAAATATGCTGAGGCACTACATACCAGAAGTGAAAGAGGTTATAGCGGCAGAAATGTAAAACGGTTGTTTTGGCGGGATCGTTTGCAAAGAAAACAGTCAAATATTTCCTTATTTATTATCGCAATCCTACTGTTTTCCTCGTCAGTAGGGTTCGTAAGTTTCGGTCAACTGCTTCGGGCGCCTATAAAAAAAAATAACTCTTTTGTGACCCATAAGCACGTTCCAATATTTTTTGAGCATTATGGAAAAATAAAAAAACTCCAAAATTCAAGTGTATCTGAAACAGCGGATATAACAGGGTATTTTGAGTCCCAGACTTCAAAGATAAACCTTCGACGAGGAAACGCTCAGCTCGTCGCACCTATTTTTATTTGGCGTCTTCCAGTAGATCTTATAGGGATAGAAAAAGTAAATTATAGAAAAAAAAATTTCATAACGCTTCTTTTACCACTACTTATTAGACACAATATTGCAATCACCCAAAAGCGTTCATACCTCAAAGTACTTATTGAAAAACCAATTTTGAGCCTTTCTATTGAGGAACAAAATTGGCTAATAAAAATCGCTCTACACTATAAAGTTTTTGATAAAAGCATACGAAAACCGATTATAACAAAGGAGATACTAAAGGAGTTATTGAATAGGATAGATATTATTCCTGTTTCACTAGCTTTGGCACAATCCTCCTTGGAAACTGGTTGGGGAACTTCTCGGTTTTCTATTGATGGTAATGCATTATTTGGTCAGTGGACATGGAAAAAGAATAAAGGTATCCGTCCCAAAAAACGAGCCCAAGGAACAAAACATTCCGTTCGCCGCTTTAATCGATTGGCTGATGCAATACAGGATTATACTCATAATTTAAATTCTAGTTCACATTATAGAAGTTTTAGGTCTAAACGCGGTGCACTGAGAAAAGCAGACCATCCAACCGATATATGGGCTCAGAACTTAGTGGAAGAACTCAAAAATTATTCATCCAATTCCGAACATTATATTTCAACAATAAAGGCTATTATCCGAGAAAATCAATTAACAGCCTATGATAATTACTCATTGTCCCCTTGAGCTAATTATTTGCAAAGGGGATTTAAACAGTGTTATTAGTTTGAAACCAAAAACTGGATGCCAAACCAACGCCAACGCTTATTGGGGCCAGGAAGAGTGCAATTAACCCTAGACCTACCCTTAGGAAGCATAGAATTGAATCTCGCCTCTATTCTACGTCCTAATCGTTCTAGACGTAATTCACCTTCGTTCGACGAGAAACAAGCAAGTTGCTTTATAGAGCCAACCGAACTATCGACGGTAAAACCAAATGCGGGAGGATTTTCAACCAAAAAGGGGTCCGACGGTAAAACATCGTTAACGGGTAATGGTAGCGCATTTGCCACAAGGCGGAATCTATCTATTCCACCATATCTCTCATTCAAGGCGAACCTTGGAAGGGCAAATTGATCAGAGGAGTTACTTAAAGCACCGGAGCTCTGTGTAAAGGCAGCCTTGAAACCACGGTCTTTAATTAACTGTCGAACCGATGAGTTATATTCTCCATAAGGGTATGCAAATAGATCAGGACGCGAGCCTATTTCCCTGCTTATACGGGCATTAGCCTTATCTATCTCTTGCTTTACATCCTCTAAAGAAATTAAAGGTAAGTGTTTATGGGATTTAGTTTGACTACCTATTGTCACTCCTGCTGATTTTAATTCCCGTATCTGATCCCAGCTCATATAGCCTGTAGCCTGGCGGTCTACTACGTCAGTTGAAATGAAAAGTGTAAAAGGTATCTTAGCTTCACGTAGTATTGGCCAAGCCTTCTCGTAAACAGACCTATACGCATCGTCAATGCTAATACCAATAGTAAAATTGGGAAGTTTTTTTCTATCATTAATTTTTTGAACAATTTCGGTGATTGGCAATATATTGTAGCGTTTCCTCTTCAATTCCGCTATGTGAGACTTAAATTGTTCCATTCTTATACTAGTAGATGGAAATTGTCCCTCATCAAAACGATGATAAGCTAAAATCACAGCCGAAGCGGCACCTTTAAATTCCGTCGCCCTGACATTATAATCTGACTTGAAAAGTGCACAAAAGATAAACAGCACCATGCCTTGAAAAACAGCAATTTTGTTTCTCATTTTGTACCAATCTCTATCATTAAATCGATATTTTAAAGTTTATACTTCTGAAGTAATAAAATAAAATATAATTGATGAAAAATCTTCATTGGGAAGATTATAACAATATTCAAAGGATTTGATAGTTTTAATGCTAACACTAGCCATTGATAGTTCCAGTTCCTCGTGTTCCGTGGCAGTAATGTCAAATGGAATTATCTCTTATAAAGAGAAGGCTTGCATGGAACGGGGCCATGGAGTCGCTATCATGCCAATGATCCAAAAAGCCATATGTGAATCAAATTTTTCACTGTCTGATTTTACGGGCATAGCAGTTACCATTGGTCCAGGTTCTTTTACTGGATTGAGAATTGCTTTGGCGGCGGCAAAGGGTCTTGCGATGACGCATACTATACCATTAATCGGCATTTCATGTTTCGAAGCAGTTGCCCAGAGGGTAAATCAAGCAGACAACACAATGCCATATGACCTTTTGTTGATCGCTTTAAACAGTAAACGAGAAGACCTTTATATAGAATGCAGAGACGCACTAAATAAAAAAGTAATTCCCGGTGGAGCCATTAATTTCAATGTTTTATTTGTCAAACTAAAGAAACTGATTGATGGGCACACAAATATTCGGGTAATCGGAGATGGCGGCACGCAGCTTTTAGAACACGCCCCTGTTGATATTTATGATAATTTTTTACCCATTAATGGGAAGGACAAAGAGCCCGTAGACGCCAATGATGTAGCGCATTGTACTTATAACGAAGCGTCGAATTCCAGAACGAATATTCAAAAGAACACTCCCAGGTTGACAATTGATTACTTGCATTCTCCAGATTTCACTTTGAGCAAAAATTGATTACACTAATATCAGGGCGGCGTAAGAAACGATCTCAAGTTGTTTATTGTTCCATCTTTAGAAATGAACAAAATAATGAAGGCTACCAAAATCGTATAAGTAATAGGTTTAAACCTAAAATTAAACCACTACCAAGGTTACTCGAGACATATTTCATCCGGCAGGCATTTAAATTACAAATATATCGGCATGGCATGCGTTGGAGTGATAAGGATTTAAGGCATCAAATGCATTCTGAATATTCATGGGCATGCTTTGTTGCGTCACCAGCGAACAACTTTGTTCACCAATTGCAGGGTTTTTTATTGTTACGAGTAATTGAAGATGAAGCAGAGATACTTTCCCTTGGCGTAAAAACAAGAGTTCGACGAAATGGAATTGGGAAATATTTGATAGAACAAGCAAAACTTTTTTCCACCTCTCATCAAATCAAATCTATACTTCTTGAAGTGGCTGAGACAAATCGGAACGCTATCGGGTTCTACAAAAAACAAGGTTTTCTAAAAATTGGAATGAGAAACAATTATTATGTGTTTTCGGGTAAAAATAAAAAAAACGCCTTGATTATGCGTTTGCCTGTAAAAACTGGATAAAAAATCAAAAGATTTATTGCCACCATTGCAATTATGCCGAAATCAATATTTAATTTTTCCTCCATACTAAAGGTGCTCGGGGTCATTTATCACTGAAGCTAGGTGTATTATGTTAAGTCTGGAGACCCAAATGGCTATAATGGAATCTCATGATAGCTCTGTAGTTGGTTCACAAAGTGCCCCCTCCCAAATAGGGCGAGTTATCCAACCTATTATATTCGGTAACTTAGAGTTAAAGTTAGCTGAAAACAAATATGATATCGAAGCTGCCCAGAAACTTCGATACCGCGTTTTTTATGAAGAAATGGGAGCCAATCCATCGCCTCAAGTCAAGCGCCGTCGATTGGATCATGATGAATTTGATGGCGGCGCCGACCATCTTTTGGTAACTGATCGACTATTACGAAATAATTTGCGCGGACGCGGTAGACATCCGGTTATTGGCACATACCGTTTGTTACAACGCGCTCACTTGAGTCCAAGTCAGAATTTTTATACGGCCAATGAATTTGATATATCAAAGATTTTATCATTCCCAGGAAAAATATTGGAGCTTGGACGTTCTTGCGTGGATATTAACTATCGAAATACAGTGACCTTGCAATTATTGTGGCAAGGCATCGCTGCTTACGTTTTTAGTCACAAAATTGATCTTATGTTCGGCTGTGCCAGCTTTCCTGGCACTCAACCAGACATACACCAACCCGCATTAGCCTATCTTCGGAGGCAGCATCAAGCTCCTCAAATTATACGTCCTAGGGCTTTGCCTAAAAAATATATTGATATGGGCAGTAAACACGAAGCTATTGGTGATGAGATTATAAAGATAAATAATCTTCCCCCCCTCATTAAAGGTTATCTTAGAGTTGGGGGACAGGTTGGTGATGGGGCAGTCATAGATAGTCAATTTAATACCACAGACGTTTGTGTAATAGTCAAAACTGCAAACCTACCAACCAGATACCGCAGACACTATCAACGGTCTCTCTCCAAATCTATACAACTTCAATGATTGAAACTTTGAATACCAACCAAACACAATCATCTAATACTGAAAACGGTAAGTTGCGACTTTTTGAACATCGCATTGAACACCAAATACTTGGCACCAAATGGTTATCTGCTGTCAGATTATTTCTATACGGCCTCATAACTATAGTAATATTACCATTTCAACTCCTGGCCCTATCAACTTGCTTACCATTGAGAATTTCTATCCCCGTTCTTCATCATAAATTAATAACAAAAATTATTGGTTTAAAAATTGAGAAAGTTGGAGATATTTCTGGAGATAAAAAGGTATTATTCGTCAGTAATCATCTATCTTATCTCGATATAACTATTCTTGGATCTCTTATTCCGGGAAGGTTTATAGCAAAATCAGAAGTCGCCAACTGGCCAATCTTTGGGTTTTTATCCAAAATCACTCGCACTATCTTTATTCGACGAGACCGCACAGCCTCCCATAAGCAAGTAAAATTAATTAAAGAACAGCTCGACCGGTGCGAAAAATTAATTTTATTTCCAGAAGGTACTAGTTCCGATGGAAGAAGGGTTTTACCATTTAAAAGCCCTTTATTTGATGCAGCTATGCTTACAAATTCAATAGTCCAACCCATTACTATTCGTTATACTCATCTGAATGGGATACCCGTTGGTTATTCTAGTAGGTCGCTTTTTGGATGGTATGGCGATATGGACTTGCGCCCCCATCTATGGAATGTTTTATCGCTAGGAATCTTTACTATTGAGGTTGTATTTCATGAGCCAATTAGAGCTGATCAGTTTTCAAACAGAAAGAAACTCGCGGTATATTGTCAAAAAACAGTTGCAAAAGGCCTATAACTAATTGTAGTCAGGTTGACTTGATTTAGTGCGGTGATAATCTGCGTTTGCTTCAATAGTTTTTAAGAAAGTTAAACTGTTTTGAACTTTATTTATCCCTCGTGTGCAATCTAATGGCTGTTTCTGGTATTATAGAAAATCCAACAGGGAATAAGACCTTATTTATAAAAACTTATGGCTGTCAGATGAATGTATATGACTCCGATAAGATGGCAAAACTGCTGGAGCCATTGGGTTTTATTTTGTGCAACAGTGCTTCAAATGCTGACTTAATAATACTAAACACCTGCCATATCCGTGAA
>PAQA01000040.1 GCA_002709155.1 Rhodospirillaceae bacterium | reverse complement strand
TGGCGCATTATTGAGATTTGAAGGGCAATTGACTACCTTTCGTGGAGGAACCGAGGGCCATAATAAAGAACCCTGTTACCGTTGCCTGTTCAATACCCCTCCCATCGACGACCCAGACGGTTTCCGTTGTGAGGATGTTGGAATTCTGGGTGCGGTAGCGGGGGTCATTGGAACGCTTCAGGCGACGGAGGTTTTAAAGGAACTCTTAAATCTTGGAAATTCGATGTCAGGTCAATTGTTAATCTTTGATGCCCTGGAAATGACCTTCAGAAAAATAAGATATAAACGTAATTTATCGTGTGCTTTGTGTGGAGACACACCAACTATTCAAAATAGCACCGGTGTTATAATTGATTAAATTATGGGTCTTAGAATGAAAAATGGGTTGAGATTACTATTGCAATTAAACTTCTTTACTTTTGGTATATTTTTACTGGGACTGAGTTTTCTTCTTCCTCGAATTAGTATGGCAGACCCCGGCCGTGAAACAGGACTAGAGGTTCCGCGTTTTGTCTCTTTGAGTTCAAATAAAATAAATGTCCGAGCCGGTCCAGGAAGAAGATATCCTATTAAGTGGATTTTCCAACGCCAGAATTTGCCGGTCAAAATCATAGCCGAGTTTGATACATGGAGGAAAATCAAAGATCATGAGGGAATAGAGGGTTGGGTCCATCAGCGTATGCTCTCAGGCCGCAGATGGGTATTTATTTTGGGAGAAAATGCCATCATACGTGAAGAGCGGTCGCTAACAGCCCAGGGTGTTGCTCGTTTAGAAGCGGGCGTTATGGCCCAACTAGGGGACATTTCTGGAGATTGGTGTCTCGTGGAAGCTGGATCCTACACAGGGTGGCTATTAAAAACTGATGTCTGGGGAATTATTGTAAATAAAGAGCGATAAACCGAATTTGACTACCTTATTCATATTAATATTATTCAAGGTCCTTAGCCAGAGATCTCTTAACTTCTGGTGAAATAATGGCTATGTGGCCATAAGCGGGATGATTTATTCCAACACCAATTCGAGTATCTGGCTTTTTGAACTGTTCGACTTGATCAGCCGAAAGATTAAAATGTATGAACTGAACTGACGAGGCCTTGCCTGCAGCTGTAGTCCTATCTACGTCGGTTTCTGAGTCGCCAATAATAGTATCTCCATCTATTGTCAAACAGCACACCTCTTCTACTCCACCCATGTTCATAAGAAGCGTTTTCCGGCGTTCAGGTTCATCAATTTCAAACATTAAAGTTGCTACCAGCTCACTGCCTTGCGGTATTAGGGGGTTATATGCCGAGAGTTCATCCTCCACTTGATCCTCGCCACCTTTTTCGATGAAGAGCATCTCATGAATTTGCCACCACATGGTATCGTAGTTCTCAAACATAAAGGTTGCATCTGGACCAACCGCTACTCTTCGATCTCTTTTTATCTCTGATATCTCAGTTCTCTTTTGTTTTCTAATTTTTCCAAAAGATTCCATATCAAGGATATCAGACGCAGTTACAAGTTTTGGTGTCTTCATTGTCATTTCCTTTGGTCGTGCTGGGTTACAACTAAAACCCATAGGCCTTAGCTAAAAGTTCGATAGGATGCGTGGCCTTTTCAACATTGGGCTTATTGCCATCCAGAGCCTCCATGCCTTGAAGAATATGCTCAGCTGCAAGAGGGCATCCTGAGGCTACATAAGTTGATGATGCGTTTTTTGCCTGGCGGGCTGCGGGTTTCCCAACCTTTAAAGCAGTTTCGTAGTTATCCTTCATCATCCCCCAAGAACCGCCATGCCCAGAGCATCGTTCAATAACGGTTAGATCAACATCTGGGATAAATTTGAGCATTTCAACAGACTTTTGGCCGAAATTCTGAGCTCTGCTATGACATGCATGATGTAGTGTTATGCCACCATCCAACGGTTTTAGACCATCGACAAGACCCTCTTTTTTTGCAATTTCTACAATGTACTCATCAATATCATACGTTGCACTTGATAGTACTTTGACGTCTTCATTATCCGGAAGTATCAACGGCCATTCAAACTTTAACATCAATGCGCAAGATGGGGTGAGTGCGATTATATCATTACCTTTATCCACCCAGATTCGAAGCTCTTTTGCTACTTTTTCTGCCGCTCGTGCAACGTCCGCTATATTCCCTTGCTCCAGTTGTGGCATCCCACAACAAGATGGATAAACTACCTCTGTTTCTACCCCATTAGTATTTAATACATTCAAGGCTGAGGTGCCGATTGAAGGATTATTATAATTTACAAAACACGTAGCATAGACAACAGCTTTTCTGCCGTAGCCAGGTGCTTTGGAATTAACGGATTTTTCCCTGTTTTTGTTTGTTTCTAAAAACGCTTGTTTGTGAAATTTCGGTAGAGACGCATCGCGATGAACGTTACAAGTTGTCTCCAATAATTTCCTTGGAATTGAATTCTCTACATTCGAACCCCAATTAACAATTGACGCGATTTTCCCAAAAGCCTTTCCATTCCGGTCTGTTTTTGTGAGTTCTTTGTTTACGAAGGGTGTTTGACCATTTCGAAACTGAACAGCACGATACCGTAGCATTAAATGCGGGAAGTCGATATTAAATTCATGGGGCGGCACGTACGGGCATTTAGTCAGGTAGCACATATCGCACAGAGTGCAGGCATCAACTATCGGTTCAAAATCTGCACTCGCAACCGTATCAAGTTCTCCCGAGTCAGATTCATCAATTAAATCAAACAACTTTGGGAAACTATCACATAAATTAAAGCAGCGGCGGCATCCATGACAAACGTCAAAGACACGCCGGAGCTCTTCATCCAGCTTATCGGTACTGTAAAAGTTTTCGTCCTGCCACTGAACAGCATGCCGAATGGGGGCATCTAAACTGCCTTCTTTCAATTTTAATCTCCAAAAAGACTTTGGTCATAGTCACGGCTGATTGTAAGACATTTCAGACCCGCAGCCGGCACTCAATCGAGCAAAACAAGAGGTTATCCAACTGAGTGCGGCTAACTATTTTTTTTGGTGATAACTTGCGTTACCTCAGTCCATCGCATCGAAAGCTTTTTGGAAACGTCCGGCATGACTTTTCTCTGCTTTAGCCAACGTTTCAAACCAATCAGCGATTTCATCAAACCCCTCATCGCGAGCGGTTTTCGCCATCCCTGGGTACATGTCGGTATACTCGTGAGTTTCACCAGCAATGGCGGCTTTTAGATTGTCGCCGGTTGGCCCGATTGGCTCACCAGTCGCGGGATCACCAGTCTCTTCCAAAAACTCTAAGTGCCCGTGCGCATGACCCGTTTCGCCTTCGGCAGTAGATCTGAACACAGTGGCAACGTCGTTGTATCCCTCAATATCAGCTTTTTGTGCAAAGTAAAGATACCGCCGATTTGCTTGCGATTCGCCAGCGAACGCTGCTTTTAAGTTTTCTTCTGTCTTTGAGTTTTTCAATTCTGACATTGTGCTAATCCAATCATTGTTTCCCTCGCTCTTCTACGAAATCGATAGACGTTCGGTCCAAGAAGAGCCCCTTAGATAAGCTACCTATGATGAGGGGCATCGAAAAAGTCAAGGTGTTTGGAACGAGTCTAAAACAGAAACAGATTGAAGTAACATACCTGGCACGGATTATTTTTTTCTTAAACGTATTATGACGTCCATCTCTTGAATATTACAGTCTTTAGGTATCTCCGGAAGTGTTGAAATTTCTACTTCCTTTCGTTCAACGTCTAACAATTCCCCGTCATCTTCTATGTAAAAGTGATGATGAGGTTCTGTATTGGTATCGAAATACACTTTTCCAGGTTCTACAATCACCTGGCGTAACAGTCCGGCGCTTCGAAATTGATGCAGCGTATTGTAAATTGTCGCGAGCGAGATGGTATGACCAGCCGTTCGCGCTTCTTTAAGCAATTGCTCCGCCATAAAATGCCGGTTCTCGGCCTTAAACAGTATTTTGGCAAGTTGAGCACGTTGCTTTGTGTGCCTAAGTTTGGCGTTATCGAGGAGTTTGTTTATTTCGGAAGTAGTCAACACCATGTTTCTTACCATTCTGTATCAACAGCTAATTATTAATTTAACTTCTATTTATAAATCAGATAGATCCAATTATTTAAAATGAATTTTGTCAATTCCCGGATTATAATTACGACGAGACAGTAGTTAGAAACTATTCAACCACCTGCTTGTGATAAAATATTGGCGTAACGTAATATAACAAGTAATATAAAAGAACGGCAACGAAGTTGCTGATAACAAATGGATAAGAACCGATTGTACCCTTTTGCACAAGGATTGTTTTAACGTGACCTCTGATCGAAAATTTAGCTTTAATTATGATGAGTTGATCCAATGTGCCAAAGGGAAGCTGTTCGGGCCAGGTAATGCGCAGCTGCCAATGCCCCCAATGCTGATGTTTGATAGAATAACTCATATTTCGGATGACGGTGGTGTCAATGGAAAAGGTAATGTTGAAGCCGAATTCGATATTAAGCCAGACTTGTGGTTTTTTAAATGTCACTTTGAAGGTGACCCTGTTATGCCAGGTTGTCTTGGAATGGATGGCTTATGGCAATTACTTGGCTTCACACTTGGGTGGCTAGGGGGGCCTGGATCGGGAAGAGCTATTTCCGTGGGTGAGGTAAAGTTTACGGGACAAGTTCTGCCTACGGCAAAACTTCTTAGATTTCAGTTGGATCTAAAACGAGTTATCATGCGCCGTTTATGCATGGGTATAGCAGATGGTCGTGTGATTTGTGATGGTGAAACTGTTTTTGAAGCCAAGGATATTCGGGTTGGCTTATTCTCAAATACCGCTTCGGAAGGAGCTACATGATGCGGCGAGTTGTCGTAACGGGTCTTGGGGTAGTTTCCAGCATAGGTAATAATTCTGAAGAGGTTACACAATCTCTGAGAAATGGCACCTCGGGAATAACGTTCAGCGATGTTTATAGGGATATGGGGTTCCGGAGCCATATTCATGGATCTATCAAACTAGAGCCAAGCGATTATATTGACAGAAAACTCCTCAGGTTTATGGGTAATGGTGCCTCTTATGCTTACATTGCTATGGAACAAGCCATCAAGGATGCAGGATTAGAAGAATCAGATGTAAGCAATCCGTTAACAGGGTTGATCATTGGGTCTGGTGGCCCATCAACATCTAATATGATGGCAGCTTTCGATCTCGCGCGAGAGAAAGGACCAAAAAGAGTTGGCCCTTACATGGTGCCGCGCGTCATGTCGAGTACTACGTCCGCGACACTATCTACTTCATTCAAAATTAAAGGTCTAAGTTATTCTATTAGCTCCGCGTGTTCCACCAGCTCGCATTGTATTGGCAATGCCTACGAAACGATCCAGTTAGGAAAACAAAATATAATTTTTGCGGGAGGTGGTGAAGAATTACATTGGACACTTTCGGTTCTTTTTGATGCAATGGGCGCCTTGTCTTCTAAATATAACGATACTCCAGAGAGAGCCTCCCGCGCATATGATGTAGACCGGGATGGTTTTGTAATTGCTGGAGGGGGAGGCGTTCTGGTTCTTGAGGAGTTAGATCATGCCAAAGCACGGGGAGCCCAAATTTACGCTGAATTAGTTGGTTATGGAGCGACGTCTGACGGGGTTGATATGGTGCAACCTTCAGGTGAGGGTGCTGTCAGATGTATGAAAATGGCACTAAATGAAATATCGGAACCAGTCGATTATATTAACACTCACGGGACAAGTACGCCAATCGGAGATACTAAGGAACTTGAAGCAATTTCGGAGGTTTTCGACTCAAAGGATATCCCCTTGATTAGTTCTACAAAGTCACTGACCGGGCACTCGCAGGGAGCGGCAGGCGTTCATGAATCCATTTACACTCTTCTTATGATGAAAAACAACTTTTTGACAGCATCTGCCAACATTGAGAATTTGGACCCTCTAGCAGGATCGATGCCGATCATAACAGAATTGAAGGAAGATATAAAAGTTAACCTTGCCCTTTCAAATAGCTTTGGGTTTGGTGGAACCAACTCGGTTCTTGCATTTCGAGCTATCGATAATTGAGTACCATTCGGAACGCGTAATTTAAACTAGGAGTGTGTTTCAAATATGAATGAGGCAGTTACAGGGCCCGGTTTAATGCGCGGTAGGCGCGGTTTGATTATGGGAGTTGCAAATGAACGCTCTATAGCTTGGAGTATAGCGGCAGAAATTGCTAAAGAGGGCGGTGAATTGGCTTTTACATATCAGAATGATTCCCTTGCAAAAAGAGTTCGACCCTTAGCTACTTCGGTAGGGTCTGACTTTGTTTTGCAATGTGATGTTGGAAATGACGAGGATCTAGATTCTGTATTTCTGGAAATCAAAAAAAAGTGGGGTGCTTTAGATTTTGTGATCCATGCGATTGCATATTCGGATAAGGCGGAGCTCAAAGGACGTTATGCAGACACTACTCGGGAAAATTTCAGAAATACAATGGATATCTCGTGTTTTTCGTTTACCAATGTAGCTCGTCACGCAGCAGATCTTATGGGGGCAGGTGGAAGTCTTGTTACCCTCAGTTATCTTGGGTCGGCGAGAACTATTCCAAACTACAATGTTATGGGAATTGCAAAAGCTGCCTTAGAAGCCAGTGTCAGGTATTTGGCGACAGACCTTGGAGGACGTGGAATTAGAGTTAATGCGCTCTCGCCGGGGCCAATGCGAACACTGGCAGGGTCAGCAATTGCTGATGCGAGATATGTGTATAGGTACTCGGAGCAGACTTCACCTTTGGCACGCAATGTTCAGCCCGAGGAGGTGGGAGCTGCTGGGTTGTTTCTCGCTAGCAACTTATCTAGCGGTGTGACAGGAGAAATTCACTATGTTGATGGGGGAATGCGTGCAATCGGGATACCCGCACCAAGAAATAAAAGCGATTGATGAGTAAGTTTGTTGGCGGGGTCATATTTCATAATTTTTCAGTAAGTTTAATGAGCCCAAGTCGTCGGTAATAATCGAATGAACGCCCAAGCCTAATAAATTTTTAGCTATAGAACTCTGATTGACGGTGAAAGGTATTATCCGTAATCCGCTATTTAGAATCGACTTGATATCTTCAATACTAGACAAACATTTGTAGTTTGGGTTTAACGCATAACATTCAAGGGCTTTTGTCTTAGTTAACCAATCATTGTTCAGATCATTTACTAATAATGCTCTGGGCCACTCTGGGCACAAATTAATTAGATTTTTAAGACAAAGTAAATTGAAACTAGAGAATAAAACATTACCCCTCAGTTGTTCCTGAAATGGATTTATAGTTGCTAATATTGCTGTCACCGTCTCGGTAGCTTGTCCAAAATTTGGTTTTATTTCAATGTTTAAACCTAAGTTTAACTCAATACAAAGTGTTATAGTTTGCAATAGTGTGGGTACTTTTTCTCCAGAAAAGTCACTATGATAATGGCTTCCAGCATCCAATTTCTGCAATGCCCTAAGAGTAAAACTTTGCACTGGCCCTTGACCATCAGTAGTTCTGTCAACGTCATTGTCGTGAAATACTACAGGGATTTTGTCAGAAGATAATCGGACGTCAATTTCAATCCATGTGGCACCTAATTGTGCCGCTTTTCGGAAGGAGATCAAAGTATTTTCGGGCGCCAAATTGTAGGCGCCCCGGTGCCCTATGATATTTGGAAGCTTGGGATAAAAAAACGACGCCAAGGAATTATTCACATCGTGGCGCCATTTTTTATAGAGTAATTTAACGCAAAACTTAGGAATCTTCTTTACCTTGTTCCTCTAGATCTTCACCGGTTTCCTGATCAACAAGTCTCATACTTAACTTAACTTTTCCTCGATCATCAAAACCAATGACTTTTACTTTTACGTCATCGTCAACTTTCACAACGTCTGTCGTTTTGTTGACGCGCCCTGGCAATAATTCACTAATGTGTACAAGGCCATCTCGAGGACCTAAAAAGTTTACAAAAGCACCAAAGTCTACTGTTTTAACTACTTTCCCGTTATAAATCACGCCTAATTCGGGTTCTGCTACAATTGATCTAATCCATTCAATTGCAGCTTGTCCCGCGTCGTTATCTACGGCAGCCACCTTAACTACACCTTCGTCGTCAATGTCGATTTTGGCTCCCGTTGATTCACATATTTCTCTTATGACCTTACCCCCTGGTCCAATGATATCCCTGATTTTATCTTTATTGATAGTCAGGGTTGTTACGCGTGGGGCGTGATCAGATACCCCTTCTCTACCTTGATCAATTGCCTTTTTCATTTCACTAAGGATATGAAGTCTTCCATCCTTGGCTTGTTGAAGAGCAACTTGCATTATTTCTTCAGTTATGGACGTAATTTTAATATCCATTTGTAGAGATGTAATTCCCTGCTCAGTGCCTGCTACTTTAAAGTCCATATCCCCTAGATGATCCTCGTCTCCAAGAATATCTGATAATACGGCAAAACGATCCCCCTCTTTAATCAATCCCATAGCAATACCTGCACATGGCTGGCTAAGTGGGACTCCTGCGTCCATTAACGACATAGATGTTCCGCAAACCGTTGCCATCGATGAGGAACCGTTCGACTCTGTTACCTCTGAGACAACCCGCAGTGTATAAGGAAAATCCTCCTTCTTAGGTAATAGCGGTCGTATTGCTCTCCACGCTAGCTTCCCATGGCCAATTTCACGTCTACCGGCACCGCCCAGTCTACCAGCTTCTCCAACAGAGTATGGTGGAAAGTTGTAATGCAACATGAAATTTTCTCTGTATTCTCCCTCAAGCGCATCTATTATTTGTTCGTCTTGTCCAGTACCCAACGTGGTCACTACCAAAGCTTGAGTCTCTCCTCTTGTAAAGAGTGCGGATCCGTGGGCTCTGGGTAGAATACCGACTTCGGAGACGATTGGGCGCACTGTTTTGGTGTCTCTCCCATCTATTCGAACACCCGTATCTAGAATTGATCCTCGAACAATATCAGCTTCAAGGGATTTTAATGCGCCCTTTGCAGCATTAATCTCTTCTTCTGTTTCGAACAGCTGCGCTCCTTTTTCCTTTGCAACCGCTATCAGCTCTTGACGTTTTACTTTATCAGCAACCTTGTATGCTTTCTGCAAATCTTTGGTTATCGATTTTTTTAGTTTTGCAGTTACCTTCTCGACCTCTGGTGGCTCCGGCGGTATGTCTCTTGGCTCCTTGGCACATGCCTCTGCGAGCTCTATTATTAGATCTATGACTTCCTGGCACGCTTTGTGGCCAAACATGACTGCACCAAGCATTATATCTTCCGATAGGGCGGTAGCTTCAGATTCGACCATTAAAACACCATCTCGCGTGCCTGCCATCACCAAATCTAGATCTGATTCTGCAACTTCGTGTTGAAGCGGGTTTAACACGTATTCACCATCCTTGTAACCAACTCTGCACCCCCCGATTGGACCAAGAAAGGGAAGGCCCGAGATGGTCAAAGCAGCCGAAGCCCCTATCATTGCAACAATATCTGGATCATTCTCTAGATCGTGAGAAAGAACAGTGCAAATAACTTGCGTCTCATTTCGAAACCCTTTTGCGAATAGAGGTCGAATTGGCCGATCAATGAGACGTGATACCAAAGTCTCCTTTTCGGTAGGTCTTCCTTCCCGTTTAAAAAAACCGCCAGGGATCTTACCTGCGGCGAAAGTTTTTTCTTGATAGTTAACTGTTAATGGGAAAAAGTCTAATCCAGGTTTTGGGCTTCTTGCCCCAACAACAGTACATAGGACTGTCGTATCTCCCAAACTTGCCATTACAGCACCATCAGCCTGCCGTGCTATTTTTCCAGTTTCAAAAACGAGCTTTTTACCACCCCAATTTAATTCTTTTTTATATATATCAAACATACTACTTAATTCCTTAAATGATCGCCCTCAACCTAAACTAGATAATCAAAATATAGCTCCTAAACGTACTAACAAAAATCTAGCTCAAGAATTACTTCAGAGGAATTGTTAGATTATTTGTTATGAAGGCGTTAGCTTTTGATTCGTTCAATTCAATTAATGGGCCCTACGTTTCTATCTCTATTACTATTCACTGAATGCCATGTATTGAACAAAGGGTCAAATTAGATTTTTGATCAACGACACATATCGACCCATTAAACAGATATTATCGCCGTGGCTTCTCTAACGGCGAAGGCCAAGGCGGGCGATTAAATCTAAGTACCTAGCTTCGTTCCTAGATTGCAGATAGTCGAGTAGACGACGGCGTTGGCCAACCATAATCAAAAGACCTCTACGAGAATGGAAGTCCTTCTTGTGAGTTTTCAGATGCTCAGTAAGGTTAAGTATTCGTGTCGTTAGAATTGCTACTTGTACCTCTGGGGAACCTGTATCGCCCTCTTTCTGTCCATATTCCTTAATTATTTCAGCTTTTTTTTCATTGGTAATCGACATCATTCGCTCCATTGCATTAGAAGTTAAGGACGCGAATAGGACAAATATAACCTTGCTGTAATCTGGCGATTGCCACTGGTAATCCCGACGACGTAGTATATAGGATACCACCTTCTTCGAGAGCAAGTGAGCAACACCAGTCAGCCTCCTTTTCTAAAGGGACACCTTGGCCATTTCTCATCCTATCCGCTTGTTCACCTGATAAAGGCATCGCCGGGATGCCGTCTAGCGCTACCTCAACAGGTAATAGCTCATTAAAATTGGCGGGACTATGCGCTAATGCTGCAAGATAATCCAGAGAAATCGCGTCGTTTTCGGAAAAAGAACCAACTTTTAACCTTCTGAGTGAAGAAATATGCCCACATGTGCCGAGCTTAGCAGCTAAATCGCGTGCCAAAGCTCTAATGTAAGTTCCTTTTCCACTAGTAACCATGAATGTTGCAGTGTCCTCATCTTTTTTATTTATTAATGAGAACGATTCTACGAAAACTTTACGCGACTCGAGTCTAACGTTTTCTTGGTTCCTCGCTAAATCGTAAGATCGGCGACCATTAACCTTAATAGCAGAGAAAATAGGAGGTTTCTGATCAATATAACCCAAAAACGAGGGTAAAGCGGTGATGATTTGTTCTTCGGTTGGGCGTAGATTACTTTTCGCCACTATTCTGCCCTCGCTATCTTGAGTATCGCGATCCTCGCCCCAACTAATATCAAACTGATAATCCTTTAGGGAATCCATTGCAAAGGATATTGTTTTAGTTGCTTCCCCCAAGGCTATTGGGAGGATCCCTGACGCCAATGGATCTAAGGTCCCGGCGTGACCTGCTTTTTGGGCGTTTAACGCACGTCGAACATCATTGACCACTTGAGCCGAGGTTTTCCCGATTGGTTTATCTATGATGACCCAACCACTTACAGGGTTCCCTTTTTTCCTACGAGGCATTATCGGGGCCTATAATCCCATCCTGCTCATTTAGAGATATATCTGTCATTTTGAGAACTTTATTGAGATTACTTGAGTTATCGAAAGCGGTATCAATTTGAAAGTCTAAGCGTGGGATTGAACGTAACTCGATTATCCCTGCTATTTTACTTCGTAAAAACGAGGAGGCTCTTCTCAATCCTGATATTACACTATCTTGTTGTTTTCCTCCTAAAGGCATGACGTAAACAGTGGCGGCCTTTAGGTCAGGGCTAACAGAGACTTCTGATATGGTAATCGATACATTTATAAGATCGGGATCTCTCACTTCAACTCTTTCGAAAACCTCAACTAGAGTTTTCCTTATCAATTCGCCTACTCGGTATTGCCGCTGAGATCTACCTATGCCTTCGCCACTGCTTTTTTTAATTCGAGAACGCGACATTTTTGGTTTCAACAATCACTAATTTATGATGCTTTAATATCGGACTGCACGGATTCAAGAGTTCTGGCTATTTCTTTAATTTCGAAACACTCTATCAGGTCTCCAATTTGTAAGTCGTTGTAATTTTCAAAAGCAGCTCCACATTCCGACCCTTCCTTGATTTCATTGACTTCATCTTTAAACCGTTTCAACGTTTTTAACGATCCTTCATGTATTACGACATTATCACGTAATAAACGAACATTAGCTCCACGCTTGATGTTTCCTTCTGTAACCATACAACCTGCTATTTTACCAACTTTACTTATATTAAAGACCTCTTTGACTTCTGCGTTACCGAGGAACTCTTCTTTCAGGTCTGGTGATAAGAGCCCTGTAAGGGCCAGCTTAATATCATCGATAACGTTGTAGATAATTGAGTAATACCTTACATCAATTCCACTTTTTTGAGCTAACTGCCTTGCTTGAGGGTTTGCTCGAACGTTAAATCCTATCACGATCGCATTAGATGCAGCAGCTAAAGTTATGTCAGATTCGCTTATTCCTCCAACTGCACCTAGTAAAATACGAACTGTAACGGTTGGATTAGAGATACGCTCAAGACTTGTTCTGATTGCCTCTAGTGAGCCATGCACATCTGTTTTAATAAGCACAGGTAGCTCTTCTGCTTGGCCTGCTGCTATTGCTGATAACATTTGTTCCACTGTACCTCTTGCGCCGGCGGTTGCTTGTTTTCGTCGGATTTCCCGCTGTCTGTAGTCTACAATTTCTCTGGCCCTAGCCTCATGCTCAACCACTACAAAATCATCCCCGGCAACTGGAGAACCATTTAGCCCCAGTACTTCCGCGGGAAAACTGGGACCACATTCCGTAATTCGACTTCCGCGATCGTCAAGTAAGGCCCGTACCCGTCCCCATTCCGCCCCCGCTACAAAAATATCCCCAATTTTGAGAGTTCCATGTTGAACTAAGACAGTTGCTACACTGCCTTTCCCTCGTTCCACTTTGGACTCTACAATTGTGCCAGCTGCTGTCCTATTTGGATTCGATTTTAGTTCCAGTATCTCCGACTGTAATAAAATTGCTTCCTGTAATTTTTCTAACCCCTCTCCAGTTTTGGCAGATACGTGAACTTGCATGACTTCTCCTCCAAGTTCTTCTACTATTATCTCATGCTGTAAAAGCTCTGTTTGTACTTTACCAGGATCTGCTTCCGGAAGATCTATTTTATTGACGGCTACAATCATTGGGCTCTGAGCTGCTTTAGCATGTTGAATAGCTTCAACTGTTTGTTGCTTTATTCCATCGTCAGCAGAAACTACCAGAATTATCAGGTCAGTGACTGTCGCCCCTCTAGCACGCATCTCAGTGAAAGCTTCATGGCCCGGGGTATCTAAGAATGTTATTTTTTCGCCCGATTGGGAGTTAATTTGGTATGCTCCGATGTGTTGAGTAATGCCACCAGCCTCACCCGTGACGATGTCAGTTTTTCTAAGCGCATCCAGGAGTGATGTTTTCCCGTGGTCTACGTGCCCCATTATGGTAACCACTGGAGCTCTTGGCTCCGTGTTTTCTTCAAGTTCTTGTTCTACTTGCAGCCCTGTTTCAACATCCGACTCGGACACACGCCTAACGTTATGGCCAAACTCCGCTGTTACGAGTTCGGCTGTATCCGCGTCTATAACCTGGTTAATCGTCGCCATCACACCCATTGACATTAACTTCTTGATGACCTCCCCCGCTCTTTCAGCCATACGGTTTGATAACTCCTGAACTGTTATGGCATCGGGTATCGTAACTTCTCTTATACGCTTGGCAGACTCTCCGCTTTCTTCTCGAGCTCTATTCCTTTCCTTTTCTCTGGCTCTTTTAACAGAAGCTAATGATCGTACCCTTTCAAGTTCCGTATCGTCTAACGCTTGAGATATGGTTAATTTCCCCGAATGGCGTCTTCTTGGTTCACCTCTTCTACTTACGGACGGTGTAACTTTTTTATTGGATTCGTTTCGTTTCTTTCCTGACTTGGTTTCGGTCGAACTATCATCTATTTCGATCTCTGCATCTTCTTCTAATTCTGCAGTTCTATCGTTAGATCTATTTGCCTGTCGTGGTGAAGCTCCTTTTGCTAATCTAGCTTCTTCCTCCTCAGCTAATCGCGCAGCCTCTATTATTTTAATTTGTTTCTCTTCTTCTTCTATTCTTTGGGCTTCTAAAAGCTCTAATTTTCTCCTGTCAACTTCTTCTTCTTCGCTTCTAGTCTCCGTTGTTTTGGGCTCTAAAGTGGAAGATGCTTTGTCGTGCTCATTAGATAAGTCATGATTGAGGTTAACTTCAGTTTCTTCCTCGGACACTGGACGCGCTTGGGAAGAACCAGAAGTTTCTATAATATCCTCTTTTTGTTGCAATCCTTCTTTTAAGGCGCGAGTCCGAGCTGCTCGTTCTTCAGATGTTAGACCCTTAAGTGAGATTTCTTCCGCGTTATCTGAAGCTTTATTTTCATTATTTACGACAGGAAGACGTTTCCTCCGGCGCTCAACCTGAACTGTTTTAGAACGACCATGCGAGAAACTTTGTTTAACTTGACTTGTTTCAATGGTTTTTCCAAGCGAAAGCGTCCCACCACGTGAGAGGCTTAACTTTTTTCGATCTTTATCTTCAGTCGTCATCCGATTAACACGTGTCCCTACTCAAAAAATCTATATGATAGTCTCAATACACTGGTAAGTCGAATTTTCCAACTTAACATTTTTGTTACTTTTCCTAAACTGCTCCAAACGACCAAAATCTTTTTTAAATTTAGCGACTAGTCCATCATTACCGTTTTTATTATCAACGGCAATGGCAAGATGGATTGCATCACGCTTTTCGAATGCTCTTGCCAGTTCCTTCCCATAGACGCAATCTAAAATAGGGATATTAGGGTCAAGCCGAGTTAATTTATTCCTGCCACCTTCGGCACCATCTTTGGCTTCTATTCTAAACAAAACTTTACGTTCCCGAAGTGCGCGATCTATCTTTGTATGACCAGCTAAGACGCGTCCGGCTCGTCTAGCGAGTCCGACTGCGGATACTGCTCGATCAACTAACTTTCGTTCAATATTTTCAAGAAAACCATCAGAAATTAAAACCTTTTGGTGCATGGACCTTTCAAATGATCTTTTTTCTACCGTTTTAGATATTGTCTCATGACATGAGGTGACCCACATGCCTTTTCCAGGTAGTTTTTCTTCGACATCCGGGACCACTTCGCCAAAAGGACCTAGCACAAATCGTATCATTTTTACTGATTCTCGGGACTGCCCGGTTACAATGCATTTACGCAGGGTCCTCTTACTTTTTTGGTATTGATGTAGTTGGTATATTTCTTTTTTTTGTTTCAATCCTCATTCCTCGTTATCGCTGCTTCCTTCGGGAGAAGGATCTGTGCTCTGTGGCTCTTCAAACCAATGTGCGCGAGCAGCCATAATAATGCTATTTGCATCCTCAATAGATAAGCCAGCCTCTGGAACCATTTCTATCAATTCGTCACTCGCTAAGTCGCCTAGGTCATCAACTGTTTTAATTTGGTTTTCTCCCAAAACGACGAGCATATTAGGTGTCACTCCATCCATATCAGCTAGCTCGTCGGTCACACCTAACTCAACACGCCTTTTAAGAAAACTCTCTTGCTCTGCTTGACTAAACGCAGATGCTCGGCTTTGCAGTTCTTCTCCGATAGCCTCATCAAAACCCTCAATTTGAGCTAAATCGGAAAGAGAGGAGTGTGCGATTTCTTGAACAGAGGCAAATCCTTCGGCGACTAATAAATGTGCTATTACATCGTCTATATCTAATGCTTCCATAAAAGCGGTTGACCTAGTTTTAAATTCTTCTTGTCTTCTTTCTGACTCTTCAGCTTCGGTTAGGATATCTATATCCCATCCACTTAAAATTGACGCTAACCTCACGTTTTGTCCGCGGCGACCTATCGCTAGGCTAAGCTGCTCGTCAGGAACCACCACCTCTATTCGTTTTTGATCCTCGTCAAGTACGACTTTGCTAACTTCAGCAGGTGCGAGAGCATTGACTACGAATGTTGCAGGGTCGTCTGACCAAGGAATAATATCAATCTTTTCACCTTGTAATTCACCAACTACAGCCTGTACTCGACTACCGCGCATTCCTACGCACGCTCCTACGGGATCAATACTTCCATCATAAGACAAGACCCCTATTTTGGCTCGACTCCCGGGGTCTCTGGCCACCGACTTGATCTCTATTATACCATCGTAAATTTCAGGTACTTCCTGTTTGAACATCCCTTTCATAAATTCTGGGTGGGTTCGTGATACAAAAATTTGCGGTCCTCTAGATTCTTCCCTCACATCATATATGTATGCCCTGACCCGATCCCCATTTCTGAATGATTCTCTGGGCAAGAGCTCATCCCTTCTCAAGATTGCTTCAGCTCTTCCAAGATCCAAAGTGACATTGCCAAATTCAACACGTTTTACAATACCGTTTATTATTTCCCCAACACGGTCTTTGAATTCATCGTACTGTCGTGATCTTTCTGCCTCTCGAACTTTTTGAACTATAACTTGCTTAGCTGTTTGTGCCGCTATTCTACCAAAATCTATTGGTGGGAGCGGGTCTATTATATAATCGCCAAGTGTTAATGTTTCGTCTTTTTCATGTGCTTGGTCCAGAGTGATTTGAGTTACTTCGTCCTCGATTTCATCAACAATTTGGGTACGCCTGACTAGGCTTATCTCTCCCGATGTTCTATCGATATTCGCTTGAATATCGTGCTCGTTTCCGTATTTTGATCGACCCGCTTTTTGGATGGCTTGTTCCATTGCCTCTATTACTTCTTCGCGTTCAATACCTTTTTCTCTGGCTACAACGTCCGCCACCTGTATTAATTCTAATTTTGGAAAAGCTGCTATTTCAATGGACACGTTCTTGCTCGCCTCAGTAGTTTAAATTTGATTGTTTTGACTTGCATTAATTAATTTGTCTGTGAGTATCAGTTTCGCTCT